>NZ_BAABFR010000040.1:0-42069 GCF_039541155.1 Tsukamurella soli | reverse complement strand
AACCTGGCGCCGGCGCGGCTGGCGGCGGACGTCGACGAGGCGCGGCGTATCCACCGCGGTGAATCGGGGCGCCTCGACGTGTGGATGGTGTCCTCCGCGGCCGCGGAGGTAGGTCGGCGGACCCGCGCGCTCATCGCCGTGCGCCCGGACGTGCGCGTCACGGTGACCGAGGGACACACCGCCGACGTGCTGGCCGCGGTGCGTCGCGGCGCCGCGGATGTCGGGGTCGTCCGCGACCCGGACCCGGATCCGCGCCTGCGCTACCGCACCGTCATCGAGGAGCGCTTCGTCGCCCTGGTCCCCGACGACGGTGCGCCGGACGGTCCCGTCGACGTGCGGGAGCTCGCGCAGCGGCCGCTGGTGCTGTACCCGCGGGCCGCGGGCGCCACCGCGTACGAGGCCAACCTCCGGCCGTTCCGGGACGCGGGTGTCGTGCCCCGCATCGCGCATGAGGTCTCGCACTGGACCACCATCGCGCACCTGGTGGCGGCTGGGCTCGGGGTCACCGTCGCGCCCCTGAGCGCCGCCGGAACGCTGCCGCCGGGCGTTCGCAGGCGCGAGCTGCGCGACGTGACAGCCCGGTCGGCGATCGTGACGGTCAGCGCGGACGCCGAATCCCCGCTCGCGGCTGCATTCGCCGCCGCATGAGCGACCGCCCGTGCGGCGCGGGCAGACTGGTGGCGAGCATCGCCGCGCCGTGAACAGCGCCGAGAACAGGGAGAGCACATGCCACGCGAGGGACAGCCACTCGACAAGCTCGGATTCCTCACGATCGGACGGTTCAGCGAGGACGACCCGCGTGCCGGGCATCTGGAGACGCTGCGCATCATCGAACGCGCCGAGGAGCTCGGGTACGACAGCGTGTGGCTGCGCGACCGCCATCTCCAGTTCGGCATCAGCTCTCCGGTCGCGGTGTTGGCCGCCGCTGCGGTCCGTACCAGCCGCATCGAGCTGGGGACCGCCGTCATCCCGCTGGGGTTGGAGAATCCGCTGCGCCTCGCCGAGGATCTCGCCACCGTCGACATCCTCAGTGGCGGCCGGCTGAATCCCGGTGTCTCGGTGGGAACGCCGATGCGCTACGACGATTTCAAGACGGCGCTGTACCCGGACACCTACGACGTCGAGGACTTCTCCAAGCGGCGCGTGACGCGGCTGCTGGACTGCCTGCGGGGCGAGCCGGTCAGCGACTTCGAGGGCACCGTCGGTATCGAGGTCTTCTCGCGCCGGGTGCAGCCGCATTCTCCGGGGCTGGCCGGTCGCGTCTGGTACGGCGGAGGTAGGGAGTCGGCGGTATGGGCGGCACAGAACGGACTGAACTATCTGACCTCCTCTGTGGTCACGGTGGGGGACAGTGCATCTCGTGACTTCGCGACGATCCAGGCGGAGCACGTCGACGCGTATCTCGCGCACGTGCCCGACGGTGCGCCCGCCCGGGTGTCGCAGGGGTTGGTGGTGATCCCGACGGACTCGGCGACCCCGGATCAGGTTCGCCGGTACCAGGCGTACGCGCAGGCCCGGTACGAGCGGACGCTGACCCCACAGGGACCGCGGGGCCTGCTGTTCTCACCCGATCTCGTGGGGCGGTCGGACGAGCTCGCGGAGAAGCTCTACGCCCACGCGGGATTCCAGCGGGCTACCGAGGTGGCGTTCGCGTTGCCGTTCAGCTTCGAACCGCGTGACTACGAGCAGATCATCGACGACCTGGCGGGCGGGCTCGGGCCGGCGCTGGGGTGGACCCCGAAGTCCGCGTGAGGCGGCCCGCAGAGATCATTCGCCGCCCGGCGCCGCCACGCTGTTCTCGGGCCGCAGCATCGGCACGTCCAGCGCCACGGCCGGAACGCCGAACGCATCGACCAGGGTCTTCGCGAGTGGCCGTGCCGTGCCGCACAACTCGTTGACGCCGCGGCGCACCGCCTTCGCCCGCTCCACCGAGATGTGGCGGTGCATCAGGTACCAGCCCAGGTCGCGCTCGAGCAGCGAGTAGACGTACAGGTTGCGCATCAGCTTGAGAGCGTCGCGGGTCGGCCGGTCGTGCACGTCGGTGATCGCGTCCACGAACGACTCCAGCACGATCCGCTCGATGTGCGCCTCGCCCACCTTGATCAGGTGGTCCTGGGTGTCGGTGAACACCTCGAGCGCATCCTCGTCTCGGGCGCGCCGCATCCGGGCGGCCGCGGTGCGCAACAGGTGGTTCTCGCGGTTCCGCAGCAGCCGCAGCTGGGTGCCGGGGTGCGTCAGGTCGCTCTGCTCGGTGTCCTCGTCCGAGTCGTCGAGCAGGGTCTGCACCACCTGCCGCGCGGCCGTCCGCTCCAGGGCCACGTCCCGCGCCATCGCCGCGACGAACCGCACCCAGCCCACGGCGGTGAGCCCCTGCACGTCCTCGGCGTACGCCGTCAGCTGCTCCTTGGCCACGAGCTGCGTGAGGATCAGGTTGTCGCCCTCGAACGTGGTGAACACGTCGATGTCCCCGCGCAGCAACGGAAGCCGGTTCTCGGCGAGATACCCTGCGCCACCGCACGCCTCCCGCGCCTCGCTCACCGCGTCGGAGGCGAGGCGCGTGTGCCCGGCCTTGATCGCCGCGGCCTTGCCCTCGAGCTCGCGGACCCGCACGGGGTCGGCGTCGGGGCCCGACTGCACCTCGCTCAGCTCGGCGGTCACCTCGTTCTGGGCGAGCGCGAAGGCGTAGGCTCGCGCCACCAGCGGCAGCAGCCGCCGCTGGTGGGTGCGATAGTCGAGCAGGAGCAGCTCGCCGTGGCCCTCGGGCGCCTCGAACTGGCGGCGTACCAGCGCGTATTCGACGGCGAGGGTCAGGGCCAGGCGGCCCGTGGCGCCGGCGGCGGCGCCGACGGTGACCCGTCCCCGGATCAGCGTGCCGAGCATGGTGAAGAACCGGCGGCCGTCGGATTCGATGGGGCTGGAGTAGGTTCCGTCGGCTGCGACGTCGCCGTACCGGTTCAGCAGGTTCTCGCGGGGGATGCGCACGTGGTCGAAAACGATGCGGCCGTTATCGACCCCGGGCAGCCCGCCCTTGTAGCCGCAGTCCGAGGTGGCGACCCCGGGCAGGTCGCGCCCTTCCGCGTCGCGGATCGGGACCACGAAACAGTGCACGCCGCGGGAGACCCGGTCCTCGCCGGGCCCACCGGTGATCAGCTGCGCGAATACCGCCGCGTAGCGGGCGTGCTGCCCCGCGCCGCCGATGTAGTCCTTGCGGGACGACGTTGTGGGGGAGTGGATCTCGAACTCTCCGTGTTCCGGGAGATACGTTGCGGTGGTCTCCAGGTGCTGCACGTTCGACCCGTGGCCCGTCTCGGTCATCGCGAAGCAACCGAGCACGCCCAGGTCGATGATGCCGGGCACGTACCGCTCGTGATGCCGTGCGGTACCGAGGTTCTCGACCGCCCCGCCGAACAGGCCCCACTGCACCCCCGCCTTGACCATCAGCGACAGGTCGCCGTACCCGAGCGTCTCGATGGACGTCACCGCGGCGCCGGTGTCCCCGGTACCGCCGTGGTCGGCGCCGAAGCCCGCTGCGGGATAGCCCAGCGGCACCATCGCCCTCATCTGTCCGAGCACCCGCTCGCGATACTCGGCCAGCGTGAGACCGGCCTGCGGCGTCAGGCCCTGGGCCTGGATCTGCGCGCGGACGGTGTCGCGGGTAGCGGCCCAGCGACCGTCGAGGACGGTGCGGAGCGACTCCGCGAGTGCGCGCGGGTCGGTGCTGGACGGTGCGGACGTCGTCGTCTGCTCGCTCATGAAACCCACCGTACCGACGGCGTCGCCCTCAGGCGGGGACACGTACGCACGGATGCCCGGCGGACCCTCCGACGCGCGTTACGCTGGTCGGAAGACCAGATGGGGAGCAGTCATGTCCGACGAATACGCCGAGCTCGGGGACTTCGAGTACGAGCGCAAGTTCGTCGTGGCGCAGGTCCCGGTCGCCGCCGTCGCGGATCCGACGCCCGCGCTGCTGGTGCAGGCGTACCTGTTCGCCGGCGACGGTTACGCGGTGCGCGTCCGGATCCAGGCGCCCGCAGCCGCGTTGGCCGTCGGCACCCTCGCGCCGGCCGAGCTCGAGCCCGCGGTGCTGATCGATGCCATCGGCGACGCGGCCGAGCTGGCGACGATGGGCGCCAAGGGGCCCGCCGCCGGTGGCACCCGGTACGAGGCCGAGCGCGAGATCGACCCCCTCGTGGCCGGCCAGATCATCCGGCGCAGTGAACATGTCGTGGCCAAACGCCGGTACGCCCTGTGGCTCGGCGAGGATGGATGGGTGATCGACGAGTTCCTCGGCGCCGACGCGCCGCTCGTCGTGGCGGAGGTCGAACGCGGCGGCCCCGTCACCGATCTCCTGATCCCCGACTTCTGCGTCACCGAGGTGTCCGAGGACGACCGGTTCCGCAACGAGACCCTGGCCTACGCACCGTATTCCACGTGGTGCGCAGAGTTCGAGGCCGAGTTGCACCGCACCGGGCCGTCGTTCATGACCACCCTGGGCCGCAACCGGATCGGACCCGCGTAGCGCAGGCGGATCCCCCAAGGGGAGGTGCCCGGCCAGTCGTGGTGGGTGCGATGCGCGTTGGCGGTGAGCGCGGAGAATCCAGGAAGCAGCGACGGGTCGGTGCGAAGCAGCCACTCGGTGTCGGAGATGCGTCGCAGTGGTAGCCCGGGGGCGTCGATTGTCTCCGGGACCGGAGCCGGGGTGTCGGTCGCTGGAGCAGCCTCCCGATAGACGAGGTTCTGCGTCTCCCGGACGGCGAGGTCGCCGCCGGTGTCGAACAGCCGGTACTGGACGTCGACGACGACGAGCCGGCCCGACCGGCCGGTCTTGTCGGCGATGGCCGTGACCTCGGCCTCCCGGCGGATCGCGGTCCCCACGGTGAGCGGGCGCAGGAACTCGACCGCGCCGCCGGCGAACATGCGGCGCGGCAGCTCGGTCGGGGGCAGGAAGCCGCCGCGGGGCGGGTGGCCGTCCGTGCCGAGCAGCCCGGAGGGGTTCCACCGGGGGAGCGCCACCCAGTGCCACAGCGGCGGCAGCGGGTCACAGTCGGACGGGACGGGCAGGCCGTCATCGAAGAGGGCCGCGAGCCCGGCGACCCGGATCGGGTCGATGAACTCCTCGGTGGCTTCAGCGGTGGCGGATCAGCCCGGGTACACGGGGTCGGTGTCGCGGTCGGTGGGCGCGCTCACATGAATCGCCCGCCGGTCACCTCGGCGACGGTGCCCGTCATGTATGAGGACAGGTCCGACGCGTAGAACAGCGCGACCTTCGCGATCTCGGTGACCTCACCGGCGCGGCCCATGGGGATCTCGGTCATCTTCTGGTCCCACACCTTCTGCTGCATGGCCTCGGTCATCGCCGTGCGGATCAGGCCCGGCTGGATGGCGTTGACCCGCACGCCCAGGTGGGCGAGTTCCTTGGCCGCGGCCTTCGACAGACCCACGATCCCGGCCTTCGCCGCGGAGTAGTTCGTCTGCCCGGCCAACCCGATCTTCCCGGAGAGGGAGGACATGTTGACGATCGCGCCGCCGCCGTTCTCCCGCATGATCGCGCCCGCCAGCCGGGTCCCGTTCCAGGTGCCCTTGAGATGCACCGCGATGACCTGGTCGAACATGTCCTCGGTCATCGTGCGCATCGTGGCATCGCGGGTGATCCCGGCGTTGTTGACCATCACCTGGACCGGGCCGAAGGCCGCGCCGGCGAGGTCGAGCATGGCCTGCACCTGCTCAGCCGACGTGACGTCGCAGCCGATGCCCCGGGCGGCGTCCGGCCAGCCGAGCCGGTCGGCGGCCTCCTGTGCTGCTACGGCGTTGATGTCGCCGATCACCACCCTGGCGCCCTCGGCGACGAACAGCGCGGCGATGGCGTAGCCGATGCCCTGTGCGGCGCCGGTGACGACGGCGGTCCGGCCGTCCAGAAGTGGACCGGTCATGCGGGGGACTCCTTCGAGATCGTGGGCTGCTGGTGCGTAAATAGTTGTCGGGGAGAAGTTTTCAGGCCGCCCCCAGGGCCCGGTGGGCGTGGTCCAGTACGGGCTTGTCGACCATCTCCCCGTCCACCGGGCCGGGGAGGCGCGCTGCGCGGAGGCCGGCACCAACGCCGAGCGGGACGCCGGCCGACGGCGTTGATCCGCACGGCGCAGGCGTGTGTGCCCGCCCAACCCGCGACGTGCTCGCGGGCGCCGTCCTTGTTCGCGGGCGCGACGGCGTCCTCGAGGTCGAGGATCACCACGTCTGCGCCGGCACCGTCGGCCTTCGCGAACCGCTCCGGCCGGTCGCCGGGAACGAACAGGTAGGTGCTCGACGCGAGGCCGCGAGCGACCTCCACAGCGCCCGAGGTCATTTCACGGCATTCTTGGCCTGGCGGACCAGGCCGCCGCCGATGATCAGGCGCTGGATCTCGCTGGTGCCCTCGTACAGGCGCAGCAGTCGGACGTCGCGGTAGATGCGCTCGACGGCCATCTCGCGCATGTAGCCGGAGCCGCCGTGGATCTGGACGGCCAGGTCGGCGACGCGGCCGACCATCTCGGTGCAGAACAGTTTCGCCACCGAAGGGGAGATCCGGCGGTCCTCGCCGGAGACGTACTTGGCGGCGGCGTCGCGAACCAGCGCCCGGCCGGCCATGATCCCGGTCTGCATGTCGGCGAGATGCGCCTGCACCAGCTGGAAGTCGCCGATCGGCGTGCCGCCCTGCGTGGCGGTTGCAGCGTGGCGTAGGGACTCGTCGAGGGCACGCTGCGCGGATCCGACGGCGAGCGCGCCGATGTGCACGCGGCCCCGGGCGAGGGAGGTCATGGCGGCGCGGTATCCCGTGTCCTCGTCCCCGCCGACCAGCGCCGACGCCGGGACGCGGACGCCGGAGAAGGAGACGTTCGAGGTCCAGGCACCCTGCTGGCCCATCTTCTCGTCGTGCGGCGCGACCTGCAGGCCGGGGGTGTCGGCCGGGACCAGGAAGACCCCTATCCCCGGGCCCGTCGGGTTCGTCGGCGGGCCGCTCGCTGAGCTCCCGGCGCCGGCATCGGCGGCCCGGGTGCGGGCGAACGTGACGAACAGGTTCGCCAGCTGGGCGTTGGTGATGAAGCACTTCTCGCCGTCGATCACCCACTCGTCCCCGTCCCGGACGGCCTTCGTGCGCAATCCCGCCGGGTTGGAGCCGGCGCCCGGCTCGGTGAGGGCGAACGACGCTACCACCTCGCCGGACGCGATCCGCTCGAGCCACGTGGACTTCTGCTCGTCGGTGCCGAAGTTCACCAGGACCTGGCCGGCGATGCCGTTGTTGGTGCCGAACATCGAGCGCACGGCCAGCGAGGTGTAGCCGAACTCCAGCGCCAACTCCACGTCCTGGGTGAGGTCCAGGCCGAGGCCGCCCCACTGCTGCGGGATGGCGTAGCCGAACAAACCCATGTCCTTCGCCTGCTGCCGCAGGTCCTCGGGGATCGCGTCGGTGTCGGCGATCTCCGCCTCCCGAGGCACCACGCGGGTGCGGATCCACTGGCGTACCTGCTCGCGGATCTGCTGGAAATCCTCTGCACCGACCTCGGACATGTCTTATCCCGCTCCCTGTCTGCCGTGACCTATGGAATATATGTCGCTGATCAGACCTGACGAGAACCTTACATGCATAATATATTTATAGCGTGCGACTGCCGCCACAGATGGGAGGACTACGAGATGCCGGTCTGCGCGCACCGTGCGGGGCGGCTCGGGTATCACATATCCTGTACGAGAGTAATGTCCCGTCGCGGGGCGTCCGGATTCTCGACAGGAGGCGCCGCCCCGATGGCCGTCAGCACCACACCCGCCGCGCGGGTCCGCGCCCGGCGTACCCAGCTCCCCGACGAGGTGGCCGGCTACGTCCGCGAGCAGATCATGTCGGGCGCGGTCCGGCCCGGCGAGTTCATCCGGATGGAGCCGATCGCCGAGGCGGTGGGGGTGAGCATCACCCCGGTCCGGGAGGCGCTGCTCATGCTGTCGAGCGAGGGCTTCGTCACGCTGGTGCCGCGGCGCGGTTTCCAGGTCGCCGAGTTCACCCGCCAGGACATCAGGGACCTGTTCTGGGCGCAGGGGCAACTCGCCGGCGAGCTCGCGGCCCGCGCCTCGAAGAAGATCACCCGGGAGCAGATGGAGCAACTGAGGCAGCTCGATCGTGAGGCGCAGGAGGCGATCGCCCACGGTGACGTCGCGGAGATCGGCGAACTGGGTCACGCGTTCCATCGCGTGATCAACCGTGCGGCGGACTCCGACCGGCTGGCGAGGTTGCTCGCGTCGGTGGTCAAGCACCTGCCGAACCACTTCTACGCCTCCATCGAGGCGCACGTCGCCTCTGTGCGCGAGCAGCATGCCGAGCTGCTCGCGGCGCTGGAGAAGCACCAGTCGGCCAAGGCGCGCAAGATCATGGAGGCCCACCTGGCCGCCAGCGCCGACCACGTGATCGCGCTGCTCGAGGAGCGTGGCCTGTGGGGCGACGACGGTGCCGCGGCCGGAGACCGGGCCGACGGGGTGACCGCGTGACCGACGGCGGCGTGATCACCGCCGAGGGTGACGAGGACGACGGCCTCGACCAGCTGCTGGCGTCGATGGCGGATATCGCGCGGGACATCGCGCGCACACCGGGCGGCGAGGAGACGCTGGCAAGCGTCACCCAAGCCTGTGTCGATCTGATCCCCGGCGTCGTCGCCGCCTCGATCCTGAGTATCGAGGGGCCGGAGACGTACGGGTCCGTCGCGCCGACGTCGGAGCTGCCGAAACGGCTCGACGAGTTGCAGCAGAAGTTCCAGGAGGGGCCGTGCTGGGACGCGGCCACCGCCGACCCCGCGACGCGCGTCCCCGATATGCGCGCGGAGACGCGGTGGCCCCACTTCGCCCCGGCTGCGGTGACGGAGGGGGTGCTCAGCATGCTGTCGTTCCGGCTGTTCACCTTCGATCGCCGGGTCGCGGCGCTCAACCTGTTCGCCGACACCGTCGACGCCTTCGCGGGCGATGCGGAGACGGTGGGCGGCATGCTCGCCACGCACGCCGCGACCGCCCTGATCGCGAACGACCGACAGCTGCAGTTCCGCTCGGCGCTCGCCAGCCGGGACATCATCGGGCAGGCCAAGGGGATGCTCATGGAGCGCTTCGACGTCGACGCGGTGCGGGCCTTCGAACTCCTCGCCAAGCTGTCCAGCGAGCGCAACACGCCGTTGGTCGGGATCGCGGAGATGGTGGTCGAGAAGGGCTCGGCCAGCCGCCGGCGACGGTGACACTCGCGTCCGTTCACGTCGGTACTTGGCAACGGGGCGCGGACGCTGTAGTTTCTAGGACGGATGTCCGCCAGGGGCATCCGATTTCGACTCCGCATTGAGACCACGGTGCGAGCGACGCGATTATCTTCGCGACGGTCCCGTTCCGTGGTGTGCGACGTAGTCGACCATCCGGCTCTCGGTTCGACGGTCCGTCGTCGGGATTCGCGTCTCCAACGCGACCGGAAAGGTGAACTGCCATGGGGATTTCCGACAAGATCTC
Source organism: Tsukamurella soli (assembly GCF_039541155.1). Taxonomy (NCBI): domain Bacteria; kingdom Bacillati; phylum Actinomycetota; class Actinomycetes; order Mycobacteriales; family Tsukamurellaceae; genus Tsukamurella; species Tsukamurella soli. Next base: position 32,568 of record NZ_BAABFR010000040.1, on the reverse strand, counting down.
GAACAAGGCCGAGGACCTCGGCGGCAAGGTCAAGGAGACCGCCGGCAAGGCGGCCGATGACAAGGACCTCGAGGCCGAGGGCAAGGGCGATCAGGCGTCCGCCGCCGTCAAGGACGGCGTGGAGAAGGTCAAGGACGCCGCATCCAACATCAAGGATAAGTTGACGGACTGATCCGAAGTCTCAGGTAGGGCGAATTCGCTGCTAGGAGAAAGGCTCTCATGATACTTCTCTCGGACGCTCTGGTGCAGGCCCGGATGGGCTTCGACGGTATCGGTTGGATCGCCTGGATCGTCCTCGGCGGCCTCGCGGGGTGGATCGCCAGCAAGTTCATGGGCACCGACGCCCAGCAGGGCATTGTGCTCAACATCCTGGTCGGGATCATCGGCGGCCTGATCGGCGGCTTCGTCCTTCGGCTGTTCCACGTCTCCACAGCAGGTTTCGGGTGGATCCTCACCTTCGTCACGGCCCTCGCGGGGGCGTGCATCCTGCTCGCGATCGTCCGGCTCGTCACGGGTCGGCGCTGAACCCGCCGACGGCGCCGCGTCCCCCCCCGACGGCGCCGTCGGCGTGCGAAAAGGCCTCGGTCCGCGGCGATTGCCGCGGACCGAGGCCCATCGCGTACCAGTGCCTCGGTGCACGCGCTCAACCCGCGCTCCGCGCGGGAGCCGGGGAGGCCGGTCCGAGGAAGTGGTCGATCACCGGCGCGAATCGGGCGGCGTCCACCACGAGGTCGATGTGCCCGCCGTCGTGCCGATGCAGGTGTGCTCCCCGAATCAAGGCGGTCATGATGCGGGCGTTGATGATCGGGATGATCGGGTCGTCGTCGCCCGCGATGATCAGGGTCCGCTGACAGAGCGCGGGGAGCGCGAACAGCGACGACCACACGGCGCCGGCCATCAGCTGGTGCCGATAGCCCCTGGCCGAACCGGCGTGTGACTGGCGGTCGAACAGGTCGGCGACCTCGAGTTCACGTCTCCGCACGGCGCCGCCGTAGATCCGGCCGGCGATCGACGCTGCGTAGTCGGGATCGCGGAACCGCCGCGGAGTCGCCATCGCGGCCAGCGCGGACGGGCGCCCCGGCACCATCGTCACTCCGGTGGCCGTCGCCGCCAGGATGAGGCGGCGGCACCGTCGGGGGTTCTGGAAGGCGAACTGCTGCGCCAGGGCACTGCCCCACGACAGGCCGAGCACGTCGACCACACCGACGTCGAGCCGATCGAGGATACGGCCGAGAACCCAGGCGAGATAGGGGAATCCGTACGGCAGCAGGGAGGCGGCCGACTCCCCGGTGCCGGGCACGTCGAACCTGATCACCGGGCGGTCGGGGTCGAGCGCACGGACCAGCGGGTCCAAGACCTCCAGTCCGGCCCCGATCCCGTTGCACAGGACCAGCGGGACGCCCGTCCCATGTCGGTAGCGGATCCGGATCCGCTGGCCGCACACGGCGAGCAGCGTGTCGCAGGAACCGGTGTCGTCGGGGATCACAGGAGCGGTCATGGGCGCGGCGCCGCTCACTTCTCGAGCACGTATGTGCCGGGGGCGGGAGCCACGGGCTCGTGCCCGGGACCACCCAGTCGGCGCGGCGCGTCGACGTCGCCGCCGGACCGCTCGCCGAGCCAGGCCAGGTGATCGGGCCACCACGAGCCCGCGGTCTTCTCCACGCCGGCGAGCCAGTCGTCGGGCGCGAGCCCCGCGTCGACGGGCGCGCCCCGGAACGACGCCTTCGGGTTGCCGGGCGGATTCACCAGCGACGCGATGTGCCCGCTCGACGACAGCACGTACCGGTTGTTCTTACCGCCCAACAGAGCGGCGCTGCGGTAGGTGGCCTGCCAGGGGCAGATGTGATCGGCGATGCCGCCCACCACGTACGCATCGCATTGCACCACACCGAGATCGACCGGGCTTCCCAGCATCTCGGCCGCACCGGGCGTCACGAGCTTGTTGTGCAGCCCGAGCTGCACCATGTCCCGATGCAGCGCGGCCGCCATCCGGGTGGTGTCCGCGTTCCAGAACAGCACGTCGAACGGCGCGGGTGACCTGCCCTCGATGTAGTTGTTCACCCAGTACCGCCACACCAGGTCGGTCGGGCGCAGCCACGCGAACATCTCCGCCGTGGCGGCACCGTCGAGATACCCTTTCCCGGCCGACATACGGATGGCGGCGCGGGCCGACCGCTCGTCCACCACCGCCGAGGCGAATCCGGCGTGGCTCTGATCCAGCACCGTCACACCGAGGGTCAGCGACTCGACGCGGTCGCCGCGACCCGTTGCCGCGAGGTGTGCCAGCGTCATCGCCGTCAACATCCCGCCCGAGCACGTCGCGTACAGGTTGGCCTGCTCCTCGCCGGTGATCGCCGAGATCGCGTCGAGCGCCTCGATGATCGAGGCCCCGTACGCGTCGAACCCCCAATCACGGTGTCGCACGGAAGGGTTGCGCCACGAGATGGCGAACACCTGCTGCCCGCCGCGCACGTAGTGCTCGATCATGCTGCGGTTCGGGGCCAGGTCCATGATGTAGAACTTGTTGATCACCGGTGGGATCACCAGGAGCGGCACCCGTGCCACCTGCGGTGTCTGGGGCGCGTACTGGATCAGCTCGAACATCCGGGTGCGAAGCACGACGCTGCCCCGGGTCGTGGCCACCGTCTCGCCCACCGCGAACGCGTCCGGATCCACCATCGCGGGCACCCGCGGCTTGCTCGCCATGTCGCGGACGAAGGCCCGCGCACCCCGCCACGCGCACAGGCCGCCGGTGTCGATGAGGGCCTTCCACGCGAGGGGTGACAGCACGGGATTGTTGGTCGGCGCCAGGCCCTCGACCAGGTTGTCGAGCACGAACGTGATCTTCTCGGCGTCCGACCACTCCAGGTCGGCCGCCTCGAACAACTGCTCTGCGGCGTCGGCCGCTGCCAGGTAGCCCTGCTCGACCCGGTGGAGGAACGGGTTGCCCTGCCACGCAGGGTCGCTGAATCGGCGGTCGCCGCGCGCCGGCGCCAACTGGGATGATCCGGCGACGACGCGGCCGAGTTCGCCGACGAGCCCGCCCAGCGTCTCGGCGACCGTTGTGGGCTTGCGTGCCAGGGCCGCTGCGAAGCGGGCCCACGCGCCGTTCGGCGCCATGCGGCTGGCGAAGGACCTGGTGGAGTTCACCAGGAGTAGGTCGAGGGGAGCGGCGAGTTCGCTGTCGACCGGAGTCTTCACGGTGGTCATGTGGTGGGTCTCCTTCGGGAACGGGTACGGGTGGGCTGCGGGGCGGGTCACATGTCGATGCCGCCGTTGATGCTCCACACCTGCCCGGTGATGTAGGACGAGGCGTCGGAGGCGAGGAACCGCACGACGCGCGCGACCTCGTCGGGGCGCCCGGCCCGGCCCACCGGGATCCCCCTGATGAGTCGATCGATCACCTTCTGCGGCATGGCCGCGACCATCTCCGTGGCGATCAGCCCGGGGGTCACGGTGTTGACGGTGATCCCCACGCCGCCCTCGGTCAGCTTCCCGCTGCGCCCGAGCGCGAAGGTGGCCTCCTTCGCGAGCGTCTTGGTGAGGCCGAAGAGCCCGGACTTGGAGGCGGTGTAGTTCGCCTGGCCGATGTTGCCGGTCTCCGCCACGACCGACGAGACGTTGACGATGCGTCCGCTGCCCCGCTCGGTCATGTGCGCGAGCGCGGCCTGCGAGAGGAAGAACGCGCCGGACAGGTTGACCCCCAGGACGGAGGTCCAGTCGTCGTCGGTGAGGTCGAAGATCGTCTTGTCGATGGTGATCCCGGCGTTGTTCACCAGGATGTCGAGCCGGCCGTGCTGGTCGATCACCTCCGACACGGTGCGCCGGCAGTCGTCCGGCGCACCGACGTTGCCGAGGTGGCTGGTCGCGCGGGCACCCAGTTCGGCGCACTGCGCCGCGAGGTCGTCGACGAAGGCGTGCGCGGACTCGGTGTCGCGGCTGTGGCCGACGGCGACGGACGCGCCCGACGCCGCGAGGTTCCGCGCGATCGCGGCACCGATCCCGCGGGTGCCGCCGGTCACGAAGGCGACGCGGCCGCGTAGCGAGTCGGGAGTGGTAACGGGCGCAGGTGCAGCGGCGGTCATTTCAGACTCCGTTCGAATGTGGCGGACGAGTGGGTGAGGTGGCGGAGCGCGGCCGCCGCGGCGTTCGCGCCGCACATGCCGTGGGCGCCGGGCCCGGGTGGCGTCGCGGCCGAGCAGATGTACATCCCGGGCAGGCCGAGGTCGTACGGATGCACCGTGGGCCGCGGCCCGAAGACGAGCTGGCGGATGTCCTTCGCGCCGGTGCAGATGTCGCCGCCCACGTAATTGGCGTTGTACCGGGACATCTCGGTGGTCGAGCGGACGGCGGTCCCGACGATCCGGTCCCGGAACCCGGGCGCGAACCGCTCGATCTGGGCGGCGATGGCCTCGGTCGCGTCGCCGGAGTACCCGTTCGGGACGTGCGCGTAGGCGTACAGCGGGTGGATGTCCCCGTCGCTGCGGCTGGGGTCGGCCAGGTACTGCTGGCCGACCAGCACGAACGGCCGCTCGGGCATCTCGCCGCGGGCGATCATCCGCTCGGTCGCCGCCATCTCGGCGAAGTCGCCGCCGAGGTGGACGGTGCCGGCGCGGCGCACGTTCGGATCCGTCCAGGGGACCCCGCCCGCGACCGCGAAGTCGACCTTGAACGCCCCCGGTCCGAATCGGAACGCGCTGAGCGACTTGCAGACCCGGCTGGGGAGCCGGTCGCCTAGGATCCGGGCGACCGCGGGCGGCGCGAGGTCGAACAGGGTCACGTCGGCCGGCGGGAGGTCGGTGGCGGTGTCGATCCGCTGGCCGGTCTCGATCCGTCCGCCGAGGTCGGTCAGTGCCGCGACCATGGCGTCGGTCAGGCGTCCCGAGCCCCCGGCCACCACGGGCCAGCCGTAGCGGTGCCCGGCGGTGACGATGCCGAGGCCGATCGCCGACGTCAGTGGCAGATGGAGCGGGCGGAACGTGTGGACGGCGACCCCACCGAACAGTGCGCGCCCCGCACGGGTGCGGAACGCCCGCGCCAGGGCGGACGCCGGCGCCACCGTCGGCGCTCCGAACCGGGCCAGGCGCAGGGGATGTGCCGGGATCCGGACGAGTGGGCCCATGATGTCCTCGCCGAGGGCGTCGAAGCCCGCCGACGGTCCCGCGAACAGGGTGCGCCACAGGCCAGCGTCGGCGCCCAGACCGGTCGCGGTCTGCTCGACCGAGCGGTGCAGGACCCCGGCCCGGCCACCATCGAGCGGCTGCGCGCAGTCGATCTCGGGCGCCCGCCACTCGAGGCCGTAGCGGTCGAGTCGTGCTGCCCGGACGAAGGGCGACCCGACGGCCATCGGGTGGATGGCCGCGCAATTGTCGACCACGAGCCCGGGGAGGACATCGGTCGACGATCGGACACCGCCGCCGACGGTGTCGGCGGCCTCGAGAACCGTCACCTCGATCCCCTTCTGCGCCAGGGTGATCGCGGCGGCGAGCCCGTTGGGCCCGCCGCCGACGACGGTGGCGGTGCTCACGCCACGGACCCGAGGGAGCGGGAGCCGCGCAGCTTGGACCAGTGGACGGTGTGCGGGCCGGGGCCGCCGGGCAGCCAGGGCTGCGTCTCGACCATCTCGTGGACGTTCCAGCTGCCCTCCTCGACCACGCCGAGTGCGGCGTCGATCACCTTGTACTGCTGGGTCTTCTTGCCGACCGGCTGCGACTCGGCCCACACGACCATGCACTCGCCGGGCTCGAACCGCGCCTCGTCCTGGACCGCCTTGATCATGTCCTCGCGGTGCATGTGGCCGTCACCGAAGTTGAAGCCCAGGATCGAGTTGCACAGGAACTCCGCCTCTCGGACGCTGCGTCGGTCGATGTCCGGCACGGTCGCCAGCAGGATGGAGAACAGGCCGCGGCCGTTGCTGTGCATGGACCGCCAGCCGATGGTCATCTGCAGGGTGATCTCGGCCCAGTCCGGCGGGTAGCCGGCGGCGATGAACTGGTCGATCTGGTTGGGGGCGGACCGGGTGACCCGGTTGAGCTTCTCCTCGGCGCCCGGTGCGAAGGCCCACAGGCCGGTCGCCCAGTTGCCCGAGTACTGCCGCATCGACGGAAGGAACGAGACCTTGTCCGGGCGGATGTTGCCCAGCACCGGGAAGAACAGCAGACCGGCGGCGATGACGATCGCGAGCCAGCCGGGCGTCATGTCGGTGACAGCGAAGCCCTTGCCCGCCGGGAAGCCCACGAACAGGATCAGCGAGCTGTACGCGAACAACAGGTTCCACTCCAGCGGCACCGCCAGCGGGAAGGTGGAGATGATGAAGAAGTGGTAGGCGACCATGAACAGGGCGGCGATCACGGTGACCGTCATGTTCGTGGAGAACACCAGGATCAGCGGCGCGACGATCTCGACCACGACGCCGGGGCCATGGGCGGTGAACTTCGCGAGGGCGGACGGCCGCATGTCCTCGGGGAAGTTCTTGTAGAACCTGCGGCGGAGTCCCGGCAGCGGCATGAACGGGCTGTTGCTCACCATCGGCGGGATGACCATGGTGAAGTGCTTGTTGACCTTGGAGAAGCCGGCGCCGACCCACACCACGCCGATCACGATCTTCAGCGCGATCATCATGTTGGAGAAACCGTGGTCGGGCATCGCGGCCGGCAGGATGGCGAAGGCGAGCAGCGGCGGGAGGTACTGCTCGCCGCGGGCGGCGAGGAAGATCACCTTGTCGCGCAGGCCGATCAGGACGAGTAGGACGATCGGCGCGATCAGTGCCGCGGGCGAGACCAGACCGTGTGAGGCGTCCAGCCCGAGCCGCGCCATCGCGGCGCCGAAGTCCGAGATCTGGTGCCCGGGCAGGACGATACCCACCACGAGCGAGATCAGCATCAGCAGGTACACGGCGATGTCGAACACGGTGCGGCGGTCACCGTTCGTGCCGGGGATCCACTTCCAGGGACGTAGGCGGATGGTGTTCCGCTTGGCCCAGAAGAGGATTCCGCCGGTCATGGGCTTCGCCTTGCCGGCCAGTGGTCCCCAGGATCCGGCGACGCCGATCGACTCGAGGAGAACTGTCCAGAGGATCAGCTTCTCGTAGACGATGGGCTGGTTCCACCAGTCGCCGACGTGCCAGAACGCCATGCCGGACGTGGAGGTGGCGATCGCGACGCCGAGGAATCCGTAGAACACGAAAAGCTTCACGAAGTAGATGCAGTGCACCATGTAGGGGGTACCGAAGCCCTGCTCGGCCCATTGGGCCCCGAGGACCCGCAGCCGCTCGGTGAGCGGCCTGGCGAGGAACGCTTTCGGGTCCACCGGTGGGAACACCGGGTCTTTGAATCCCATGTCTGAATCTCCTTCTGCGACAAGTGGGGGAACGATCGGATGCGCCGCGGGGCGACGCGTGGGGCGGGGATGATCGCGCGATTCTCGGGTCGCGGTATCGGCGGTCGTACTGCCGTGGACGGGGTGTGCGTCCCGTCGAGCGGTGTGCCGTCCACGTTAGGGTTCGGTGACCGGCATCACATCGTCTGTGGGGGCCAAAGTTTCGGCGGTCTTCGTCCGCTCGGGACAACGGGCCGCGTGGTGAAGGGCCGTGGATCGCAGGTCACGACCTGTCGAACCGCCGCGTCGTGTCGGTCGGCCGGCCACCGTCGCGCGGTGTCGTTGTCCCGAGCGGACGATGCGGCCGGGAATCCTCGGCTCGCCCGGACATGGTGTGCCGCATCACATCGGGCCTACCTTCGAAGGAATCAAACCCGACTCGGAGGCTCGAAAATGGAGCAGGCAACGTACTTCTCGTGGGATCACGCCGGGCGCGGGGACGCGCCCTGCATCCGGGACGACTCGGTGACGTGGAGCTACGCGGAGTTCGCGGTCCGTGTCGAGGCCTGCGCTGAGCAGTTGCACGACCTCGGCGTCGGCCGCGGGGACGTGGTCGCCACCTTCCTCGCGAACCGGGCCGAGCTCGCGGTGACCCTGATGGCGGCCTGGCGGCTGGGGGCGATCGCCACACCGGTCAACCCCGACTTCACGGCGGACGAGGCCGGGCACCAGCTGCGCGACGCCGGCGCGGCCGTGGTGGTGGGCGAGACTCCGGGCGCCGACGGCGCCGCCCGTGTTCCTGCCGGTCGACCGGCTCGCGGCGGCACCGAGCGCGGGGTGGCGGGCGCCGGAACCGCCGACCGCCGGCGACGATGCGCTCGTGATCTACACGTCGGGATCGACCGGCCGGCCCAAGGGGGTGCGCCTGTCGCACGGCAACCTGCACTTCATGAGTGCGACACTGGCGCAGCATCTCTCGCTGACCGAGCGGGACCATGCGCTGCTGATCCTGCCGCTGTTCCATGTCAACGCGATCTGCGTGAGCCTGCTGGCACCGCTGGTGGTCGGCGGCCGGCTCAGCATCACCGGCAGGTTCTCGGTGTCCCGCTTCTTCGCGGACGTCGAGCAACTCGCGCCCACCTACTTCTCCGCGGTGCCCACCATCTACGCACTGCTCGTGTCCCGCGGGGCCCCGTCGTCGGCGGCCGTCGCCTCGCTCCGGTTCGCGATCTGCGGGGCGGCGCCGATCTCGCGGGAGCTGCTCGACCGCGTGGAGTCCGCGTTCGGCATCCCGATCATCGAGGGCTACGGGCTCACCGAGGGAACGTGTGTGAGCGCGTGCAATCCGCTCGACGGAGTCCGAAAGCCGGGCACTGTCGGGCCGGCGCTGCGCGGAGAGGTCGTCCGGATCGTCGATCCCGCAGGCGATCCCGTGCCGCAGGGCGAGCGCGGCGAAGTGGTGATCGCAGGCCCGAACGTGATGCAGGGCTACCTGCGCCGACCCGAGGCGACCGCCGAGACCGTGATCGACGGGTGGTTGCACACCGGCGACGTCGGGATCCTCGACGAGGACGGGTACCTGTCGATCGTCGACCGCATCAAGGACATGATCATCCGCGGGGGAGAGAACCTGTATCCCAAGGAGATCGAGAGTGCCCTCGCCACCCACACCGCGGTCCTGGAGTGTGCGGTCGTCGGGGCGCCGGACGAGGTGTACGGCGAGGTGCCTGTGGCGTACGTCGTGGCCTACCCGGGCACGGCGCCGACGGGGGACGAGCTGGCCACGCATCTCGTCGAGCGGCTCGCGCGGATCAAGCGCCCCGCGGCGATCCACGTCGTCGAGCAACTGCCCCGCAACGCGGTCGGAAAGATCGACAAGCGTGCCCTCCGCGCGGCCGTGACGCTCTAGGGTGCCTGCATCGGCACGCCCGAGACACGAGCGATCGAGACAGACGGGACCGAGGAGCGAACTGTGACACCCTTGCCGGCCGGAGGAGCGGCCGGGCGATCCGACTCCGCGGGCGAGGCCGCCCGGCGGCGGTTGGTCGATTTCCCGTCCACCGCCGACCCCGCCGTACTCGCCAGTGCGGCGGCGATCGCCCGGCGCCTGCGCGCCGATGAGGACGAGGTCGTCGACGACGTGGCCACCACCCTGGCCAGGGAGATCGACCGGCTCGACGCCGACCCTGTCCTGGTCGAGCTGCTGGATGCCAGCGTGCACGGCAACGTCACGACGATCATCCACGTGTTGGCCAACGACATCCCCGTCGACCACCTGCAGCCCACCACCGCGGCGGTGGAGTACGCGCGCCGACTCGCCCAGCGCGACGTGCCCGCGAACTCGCTCGTCCGTGCCTATCACATGGGCCAGAGCGTGGTCCTGCGCCGCTGCTATCAGCTGATCGGCGAACTCGCAGAGCCGGGTGACGACGTCATGGCGGTGACGCGGCACGTCTCGGACGTGCTCTACCGGTACATCGACTGGATCACGCTGTACGTCTTCGACGCGTACGAGGACGAGCGCCGACGATGGCTCGGCGTGGAGGCCAACGTGTTCGCGGCGGCCGTCCACCGAATGCTGACAGCGCCGGACATCGAGTCGGAGACGTTCGAGCGCGAGACCGGATATCGGCTGCGGCGCAGTCACATAGCGGCCGTGGTGTGGTGCGCGGACGACTCGGGGGTGGACCTGAACATCCTGGATCGCACGTCCCGGGAGGTAGCCGTCGCCCTGCAGGCGATCGGGCCGCCGATCGCGACCGCCGTCGACCGCACGACGCTGTGGGTGTGGGTGCCGGTGGCGGGGCGGCCCGACGCCCTGATGCGCGCCGCCGAGACTCGCCGCGACGCCGGCCCGGACCGGGGGATCGACTCCGCGCGCGTGGTGGATGCAGTGGCCGCCCGCCCGGGTGTCCGGGTGGCGCTCGGGCTCCCGACCCAGGGCGTGCAGGGCTTCCGCCGCTCGCACGAGCAGGCACAGGCGGCGTACGCGGTGGCGACGGTGCCCGGTAGCTCGACCGGACCGGTGGTCGGATTCGGCGACCGCGGTGTGGCGATCGCGTCGTTGCTGGCCCGGGACGTGGCGGCGACCCGGGCGTGGGTGCAGGAGGTGCTCGGTGGGCTCGCCGACGACGACCCGGCGATGGCGCGGCTGCGCGAGACCCTCGCCGTGTATCTCACGACCCGGGAGAGCAACGTCCACACCGCGGAGCGCCTCAACCTGCACCCGAACACCGTCAAGTACCGCGTCGCCAAGGCGCTCGCCGAGACCGCGCCCGGCCAGGATCGCCTCGATCTCGCGTTGGCGCTCACGGTGTGCGAGTTCCTCGGGCCCGCCGTGACAGGCCGAGACTGACCGACTCCCGCTACCGCTCGATCTCACCTATCCGATCAGGACAGGGAAGTCCTATGACAGAAAAGGAAATCCGATGACCGCATCGCAGATCACCTCGCAAGGCCCCGGCTCGTTCGCAGGCCGCACCGTCGTCATGTCGGGCGGCAGCCGCGGCATCGGACTGGCGATCGCGCTCGCCCTCAGCACGCGCGGCGCGGACATAGTGCTGTTGGCCAAGACGGACGCCCCCGACCCGCGCCTGCCGGGGACCATCCACACCGCCGTTGCCGAGATCGAGGCCGTCGGCGGCCGCGCGGTCGGGGTGGTGGGCGATGTGCGCAGCGACGACGATGTCGCCCGACTGGTGCGCGCCGCCGTGGAGCGGTTCGGTGGCATCGACATCTGCGTCAACAACGCCAGCGTGCTCGCGCCGACGTCGACCGCCGATCTGGCGATGAAGCGCTTCGATCTGATGCAGAGCGTCAACACCCGCGGCACCTTCGCGCTCACCAAGGCGTGCCTGCCGCATCTGACCGAATCCGATCACGCCCGCGTCATCACCCTGTCACCGCCGCTCAACCTGTCGCCGGACTGGCTGGGCCGCTACCCCGGGTACATGCTCGCGAAGTACGGGATGTCGCTGTTGACTATGGGTTTCGCCGCTGAGTTCGCCGACCGCGGCGTCGCGTGCAACTGCCTGTGGCCGGAGACCACGATCGCCACCGCGGCGGTGCAGAACCTGCTGGGCGGCGACGAGGCCACCGCGCACTCGCGCGACCCGCAGATCATGGCGGATGCCGCGGTGGTGCTTGCGGCACAGCCGGTCTCCGTGACCGGTCGCTGCTTCATCGATGCGGACCTGGTCCGCGACGACGGCGTCACCGACCTGGCACCGTATGGGGGAGCCGACCCGCTCGAGTACGACTTGTTCGTCGACGCGCCCTGAGTGGGCACGCCCGCGAGGGTGTCTAGGACGCCGAGTGTCCAGCCGTCTGGATACTCGACAGTGTTGTGCCGCACTGGATGATGCAGCACAACGGAATCGCGCGCCCCGGCCGTACGGTCAGATCTGAATCTGTAGAGTCGCGCCCGGGCGTTCCGGCCCACGGGGGGTGGGCCGGCCGCGGCACGGCAGCTTCGGTGTCGACTTCGTGTGCGCAGACGGCGGCCACTTCGCCGCGGAGGCCGACCGGTATCGGCACCGCGAGACCATCGCCGTGGTGATGCGGCCCCGTTCGCCGCTGCGCGACGGTGGCGGGTACGGCCCGTCCGCCACTGCGCCGACACCGTCGGCGTGCTGGCTGAGCCCACCTCGCGGTGAACCCACTACGCAGGTGTGAACCCACTACGCAGGTGTGAACCCACTACGCAGGTGTGAACCCACTACGCAGGTGTGAACCCACTACGCAGGTGTGAACCCACTACGCAGGTGTGAACCCACTACGCAGGTGTGAACCCACCGCCATAGGAGATGGCTGACACGTGCGGGTGGAGGCTGCGGGTGCGCGGTGGGTGTCAGTGCTCCGGGACCGGGGTGGGGAAGAAGCCCTCCCACGCCCGACGGTGCGCGGCGTCGGGGTCGTATTCGACGTGGGTGCGACGGTCGATGACCAACGTCGCGCGCCGGGCGGTGTCGTAGCGGGGCCACTGGGACACCGGGGACCCGGTGCGGGCGAACGCGATCCAGTCGGCCTGCATGCGGTCGGTGATCTCCAGCGCCGGCTTCCGGTCGACCAGCGCCGCGATGGCCTGGCCCAGCCAGCCGCGGTACACGCCGAACACCGCCAGCAGTTCGGTCGCGTGCGTCGCGCCCATGCCGGTGAGGCGCAACGGCGCCGGTGCGAAGTCGTAGCGGTACATGTAGGTCGGGGCCCGGTCGGAGTGCGCCTCGGCGATGTGCACGGACGGTGCCCAGAACAGGTGGTCGCCCAGGATCCGGACCCGGCCCTTGGCTCCCGGGATGTCCCGGTACGCGCCGGTGATGCGCTGCGCCACAGCAGGATCCGCCTCCGACAGCATCCGCGCCACGCCGCGCTCCGACGGCGGGTGGGACCCGGGCACCCGAGTGAACAGGGTCGCCTCGCTGGCGTTGGTGCCGATGATCAGCGGTACCGCGTGGCCCTCGCCGGCGGCCAGCGCAGTCGCCGGGTCGTGCGGCAGGAAGTCACCGTCGACGGTGGGCCCGAACGGGACCGCGCTGGCGTCCTCCCGTTCCGCGTCGGTGACGAGGCGATTGGCCGTGCGGCCCAGCTCGGCCGGTGTGGCGCCGTCGAGCAGGTCGATGAGCGGCAGCGCCGCGGCCGCCGGATCCGTCTCCGTCTTGGCGGCGCGCAGCAGGTCGACGTACTGCTGCGCCCATTCGCGCGAACGCTCCTGTGCCACCGTCATACCCGGGGCCGAGCTCTCCGCGATGGCGCGGTGGAACAGACCCGCCGCGGCGGGTGTCGCGAGCAGGGTGGTGACGGCGTTGCCGCCCGCGCTCTCGCCGAAGACGGTGACGCAGTTCGGGTCCCCGCCGAACGCGGCGATGTTGCGCTGCACCCATTCCAACGCGGCGACCTGGTCGCGCAGGCCGAGATTGGAGTCGAATACCCGCTCCGGCGTGGAGAACCCGGACAGGTCGAGGTAGCCCAGCGCGCCGAGGCGGTAGTTGACCGACACGAACACCACGTCGCCGCGTTCGACGAGCGAGAACCCGTGGTACAGCGGCGTCGCCGAGCTGCCGATCATGTACGCGCCGCCGTGGATGAACACCATCACCGGCCGCGGGCCGCCCGGCCGTCGGGGAGCGACGACGTTGAGGGTGAGACAGTCCTCGCTGATCGGCTGGTTCTCGCGCAGGCTCACCTTGGTGTACGACGTCGGCTGCGGCGCGGCGTTGCGGAAGCTGTCGGCGGCGAGCACCCGCGTCCAGGGGATCACCGGCTGCGGGGCGCGCCAGCGCAGCGCGCCGACCGGCGGGGCGGCGAACGGGATTCCGCGCCAGCTGTGTGTGCTCCCGGTGATGATGCCCTGCACCGGGCCCTCGGCGGTGGTGACGATGGGTCCTGGTTCAGTGGTCATCGGATCCTCCTGCGTGCTGTGCCGACGCGGTGTCCGCCACGTCGGCGCCGTCTCCATCGGCTGTTTCGTCCGCTTCCACTTCATCGTGGGCCCGCTGCTCGAGCGGCTGCTCCGGGATCGCTGTGAGGAGCGCGTCGATCTCGCGGCGGAACGCGCGGACCAGCGGCCACGGATCGGGAACCTGCTTCTTGTCCGCGATCACCCCCACGTTGAGCTGCCCGTCGGCGGAGAACACCGTGATGTTGAGTCCTGTACCGTGGAACACCGGACCCAGCGGGTACATCGACTTGATCTGCGCACCAAGGAAATACAGCGGGAAGTCCGGGCCCGGAACGTTGGAGACCACCAGGTTGTAGAGCACGGGGTGCAGCTCGGCGAGGTTGCGCTCGCCATACACCTTGGCGGCGGCGCTCATCAGCATCGCCGGCGCGAACTGCGCCCACGACCGCAGGATGTTGGCGTCGATCTCGCCGTGGTGTTCCTTGGCCGTCGCGGCCCGGCGGCGCACGGCCTCGAGCCGGCCCTGCGGATCGGCGACGTCGGTGGCCAACCGCGTGAACATGCCGGTCACCTTGTTGGTGCCCTGCACCAGGCTGTCGTCGACCTCGGCCCCGTGCACCGACACCGGGATCATCGCGACCAGCGGCTGGTCGGGAAGCGCGTCCTGGCCCGCGAGGAACTCGCGCAGCGCGCCCGAGCACGCGGCGAGGACCACGTCGTTGACCTTGACGGCGAAGTGCTCCTTGATCCGCTTCACGTCGGCCAGCGGGATCTGGTCGAAGGCGATGGCGCGGTGCGGGCCGACGGTGCCGTTGAACGGCGTACGCGGGGCGCTGAACGGCGCGGGCATCGCTTCGCCGCGGCGCGAGCGCGCGATCCACCTGAGCGGAACCGCGGCGGTGCGGGGGACCAGCGATACCAGCGACAGGGGGCGCTTGAGCACGTTGGCGACGCCCTCGGCGGCCAGCTCGAGGACGGGTGCGCTGCCGGTGGACTTCTCGACGAGGGCCTCGTCGAGGTCCGGCGGCTCGGGCGTCAGCGAGCACAACTGCGCGAGCAGGCCCGCACCGGTCACGCCGTCGACGCCGGCGTGGTGCATGCGGATCATCACTCCGATCCGGCCCGTTTCCGATTCCCCGTCGCTCCGCTCGCCTGTGCCCGTTTCCCCGTCGCTCCGCTCGCCCGTGCCCGTTTCCCCGTCGCTCCGCTCGCCCGTGCTCGATTCCCCGTCGCTCCGCTCGCCCGGTACAGCGAGCCCCTCGATGACCCACATCTCCCACAGCGGCCGCGCGCGGTCGAGCGGCAGGCCCGCGACATGCGCGCACAGGTCGGCGAGTTCCTTCTCGCCGCCCGGGGCGGGGAGCGCGACGCGGTGCACGTGCGCCTCGATGTCGAACTCGGTGTCCTCGACCCAGACTGGGTGATCCACGTTGACCACCGTCTCGTAGAGCTTCCGGCGGAACGCGGGCATCGCCGTCACCCGCCGGGCGAGCTCGTCGCGCAGGGCCTCGAACCGGTAGCCGCCCGCCACCGTCGACGGGTCGAGCTCGATGATCCCACACACGTTCATCAACTGGGTGCGCGACTCGAGGTAGAGGAAGCTCGCATCGAGCCCGCTCAGTCGTTCCATGTCAACAGTCATACCCGGCGGCGGCGGGTGGTGGTGGCAAGACGCCCGACGGGTGCGTTCAGCGAGTCGGGGATATCGGTCGATCCTCGCTGGACTGAACGCGAACGAGCAGATCGGAAGGGAGCTGCCGTGTCGGATACCGCGCTTGCTCCGTCGCCCGATTCGGGGCGCCTCCGCGCGCTCCTGGCCGAGCATGCGACGGCGGTGGAGGCGCTGCTGGCGAAGCGAGGCGCGGTGCGTGCGCGGCTGTTCGGATCGCTCGCGGCCGGGACTGCGGGCCCCGACAGCGACATCGATCTGCTCGTAGACTTCCCGGAGCATCCGTACCTACCTTGCCGAGCCACCGGCTGACACCGATGTCCAACGCCGGATCCGTAGCGACGCGATCGACCGACAACTGATTATCGTCGCGGAGGCGGCGGGAAAGTCGAGCCGCACCGTGCAAGCCTCTCATCTCGAGAACGACTGGGCGGCGAGCATCGGACTGGCGATCGCGACCGGCTTCTGGACCCGCTCCGGACCGCACGCGTCTCGGCGGACGCTGGAACACGACTGGAACCTGGGTGCCGGACTCGGCCTGGCGTTCGTGTTCGTCATGATGCTGGTATCGCTGGCGGCGACGGTCCTCGCCGCCCCGAGGGAGCACGCGGCCGAGCACCCGGCCTGACTACCGCTCGCTGTCGAGCGCGGACATCAGCGCCTCCGGGTACCGCGTGCCCGCGACGGCGTCCGCCGGCACCGCGGCGTCGAGCTCGGCCAGGTCGGCGCGACCGAAGGCGGCCGCGGCCGCGTCGATCGCCGGCGCGACCCGGGCCACCCGCTTCATGCCCACCAGCGCAGCGATGTCGTCGCCCTGCGCGGCGACCCACGCGATGGCGAGCTGGGCCACCGTCAACCCGTGCCGGGCCGCGATCGGGTCCAGGCGGGAGACGAGGTCGAGGTTGTGGCCGAGGTTGCTGCCCTGGAAGCGAGGCCAGGCCGAGTGCGAGCCCTGCTGCCGGTCACCGTCGGCCTCGAACTCCCGCCGAGTGGACCCGATGAGGCCGCGGGAGAGCACCCCGTACGCGGTGATCCCGATGCCCAGCTCGCGGCAGGTGTCGAGGATGCCGTCCTCGATGCCGCGGCTCAGCACCGAGTACTCGATCTGCAGGTCGCTGATCGGATGCACGGCCGCCGCCCGTCGGAGGGTCTCCGGGCCCACCTCCGACAGGCCGATATAGCGGACGTATCCGCGCTCGACCAACCCGGCGATGGCACCGACGGTGTCCTCGATCGGTACATCCGGGTCCAACCGTCCCGGCCGGTAGATGTCGAGGTGGTCGACGCCGAGCCGGGTCAGGGAATAGCCGAGGAAGTTGGCGACGGCGGCCGGGCGGGCGTCGAATCCGCCGGCGAGGGCGCCTCCCGGATCGCGCATGCCGCCGAACTTCACGCTCAGCACGTAGTCGTCGCGGTCACGCCCCCGGAGTGCGCGGCCGAGCAACAGCTCATTGTGACCGAAGCCGTAGAAGTCGCCGGTGTCGATCAGGGTGACGCCCGCGTCCAGCGCCGCGTGCACCGTGCGGACGGCCTCCGCATCGTCGGACCGCCCGTAGGCGCCGGACATCCCCATCGCGCCGAGGCCGATGGCGCCGACCCGCGGGCCGGTGCTGCCGAGTTTCTTCGTGGTAGGTGTCATGCCTTCATGGTTGCCGTGCGAGGTGGGCACAGCGAGGCACGGACGCTCCGAGGGACTCGTGGTCCCTGGATATCCCGGCCGCCGTGAGGCACGGTGGAGACATGGATCGTGCCGGAATCGCCGACCTATTGCGCAGCCGCCGTGAACGCCTCGATCCCGGCGAGGTGGGCCTGCCCGCCGGGCACCGTCGGCGTACCCCGGGGCTGCGCCGCGACGAGGTCGCGGGGCTCGCGGCGATCTCCACCGACTACTACGCACGCCTCGAGCAGCGGCGGGGGCCGCATCCGTCGCCGGCCGTGCTGAGTGCGCTGGCGCGTGCCCTGCGGATGACGGCGGACGAGCGCGACCACCTCTACCACCTCGCGGGCCAGTCGCCGCCGCCGCGGCACTCCGTGGGCGCGCACATCAGCCCCGGCGTGCTGTACCTGCTGGACCGGCTCGACGACACCCCGGCGTTCGTGATCGACGATCTGAGCCGGGTGGTGCTGCAGAACCGCATGTCCAAGCTGGTCTCCGGCGATCGCGAGCGGCTGACAGGCCGCGAGCGCAGTCACGTGTGGCGCTGGTTCACCGATCCTGTCGCCAGAGATAATGTGCCGCAGGAGGATCGGGAAAGCCATTCCCGCGTGTTCGTCGCGGACCTGCGCGCTACCGTCGGGCGCCGCGGCGCCGACCCGGAGGTCGCCGAGCTGCTGCGCGGTCTGCTCGCCGCGAGCGACGAGTTCGCGGCGCTGTGGGCCGAGCATCAGGTGGCGGTGCGCCGCTCCGACGAGAAACGGCTACTACACCCGGAGGTCGGCCTGCTGGACCTGCTGTGCGAACACCTGACGAGCGGCGTCGACGGTTCGACGCTGGTGCTGCTACACCCGCGCCCCGGCACCGACTGCCGGGAGAAGCTCGACCTGCTCGCGGTGGTGGGGACGCAGCGGCTCGGGTAGGTGGCCCGGCAGATGATCTGGTGAACCGCTGTACCGGCCGCCGCTGTCGGTTCATGGCGCAATCCGTGACCGGCGGTATCCATCAATGATGGAACGCACGGTACGCGGTACACTGTGTTGCGGAGGAGGTGTGCTGTGAGCGTGCACGACGGTATCGGGGACACCGTAAGCCAGCTGTCCGACGAGGAGCTGATCGCAGCCGTCACCGACCAGATCCGACGCCGGGAGAGGTTCTCTCTGGTGAAAGACAACCTCACGGTGCTGCTGACCATGGCGCCCACGCTGTTCGACATGACTGACGATCGGCTCCGCCGCGCGGCATCCTCGGCGGAGGCGGCCGCCGCCCGTGCTGCGATCATCCGTGACGCCGAGACCGCCGTCCTGGCGCACCCGATGCTGACGTCGGCCGGAGTAGGACGGGTGCTCGGGTGGTCGGCGAAGAGCCGCAGCTCGGCGAGTCGCCTCGTCGGCTCCGGCAAGGTAGTGGCGCTCCCGGTGAACGGCAGGAACCTGTTCCCGGACTTCCAGTTCGATGCCGATCGACGCGAGGTACTTCCCCTGGTAGCCGAGATCAATCATGCGCTGGATGCTCGCGGCGACCCCTGGGGTGTGGCGTCGTGGTGGCTGTCGGAGACCGGACACGTGCGCGATCGCCGCTCACCGGCGGAGCTGGCCGTCGACGGGGCGCACGACGACCTCCTGCGTGCGATGGTCGCGGATATGGTCGACGGGGACTGATCGTTGAACGTGCCCTACCCGCCGGCAGTGCTCCCGCCCGTGCGTACGGTGACGCTGCAGCGGGGTACCCCGGTGTGGCGGATCCACCACGGCTCCAGGCGGGCGGACGCCCCGAACTCGACGCCGCAGCCGGCCGTGGGGAGCGGGGGTCGCTTCGACAGCAGCGACGGTCGTTACGCCTATCTCTATGTCGCGGACAGTCCCGAGGGGGCCGTAGCGGAGACGCTATGCCGCGATCTGCCGATCGATCGGTCCCCGCGCCTGATCCCGGCCGCGCGGATCCGGAACCGGGTCATGTCGGAACTGGTGGTACAGGACGATCTGGTGGTGGCCGACATCACGGGTAGTGGGTCCGCGCAGATCAATGCGGGTTCGTGGCTCACCCATTGCGGGCCGGACGATTACGTGCAGACGCGGGCGTGGGCGGTACGCATACTCGAGTCGGACGGCGCGTTGCGCGGTATCCGCTACCGGCCGCGCCACGACGACAACCGACTGGCGTGGATGCTCTGTGCTCGTGCAGGCGCGATCGTCGCCCTGGCCACGAGCGGGAGGGTCTACGCCCTGGATTCGCCGCAGGGACGGACGGTGCTGGCTCCGATACTGGCGGGACACAACGCTGCACTGCGCTGAACGCCGCCGCGGACAGCGCAGGCGACGACCGGCCTTCTCCATTCGCTCTGGGGGAGTGGACTCCGGGGACGGACTGCTCCGGCATTTCGGCGTGGGCGCGTCCTGGAAGTCCTATGTGATCGAGGAGGACACACGATCGAGAGACGGACGGACGGCCGGGTGAGCGGGTGGTTCGGGCGGACCCGAGGGCGATATCTGGTGATAGGCGGCGTCCACTACACCCTGTCGTTGACCGCCCAGGTTGTTTTGGGACACTGGAGCGCGTGACGGATCCCCACGCCGCGGTCGCGGCCCCCGAAGCGGCCGCCCCCACCCTGTCGCCGGCCGGATCGGCGGCGCCGTCGGCGCCCGGACGAACGGTCCGTTCGGCGGCGCTGTTCGAGCGGGCGGCGCGCTCGACCCCGGGGGGCGTCAACTCTCCGGTGCGGGCTTTCAACTCCGTCGGCGGGACGCCGCGGTTCATCAGCTCGGCCTCGGGCTACACGCTGACCGACGCCGACGGCAACGAGTACGTCGACCTCGTGAGCTCGTGGGGACCCATGATCCTGGGCCACGCGCACCCTGCGGTCGTCGAGGCCGTGCAGCGGGCCGCGTCGACCGGCCTCAGCTTCGGCGCACCCACCGAAGGTGAGATCGCGCTGGCCGAGGAGATCATCGCGCGCGTCGCCCCCGTCGAGCAGGTACGCCTGGTCAACTCCGGCACCGAGGCCACGATGAGCGCCGTGCGGCTCGCGCGCGGCTTCACCGGTCGGGCCAAGATCGTGAAGTTCGCCGGCTGCTACCACGGCCATGTCGACGCCCTGCTCGCCGACGCCGGCTCGGGTGTGGCGACGCTGGGCCTGCCCACCAGCCCCGGCGTCACCGGAGCCCAGGCGGGGGACACCCTCGTGCTGCCGTACAACGACGTCGACGCCGTGCGTGCCGCGTTCGCCGCGCACCCGGGTGAGATCGCCGCCGTCATCACCGAGGCCGCGGCCGGCAACATGGGTGCCGTCGCCCCGCTGCCCGGCTTCAACGCCGCGCTCCGCGAGATCACCGCCGCCGACGGCGCGCTGCTGATCATGGACGAGGTGATGACGGGGTTCCGCGTCAGCCGCGCGGGCTGGTACGGCCTCGACCCCGTCGCCGGCGACCTGTACACCTTCGGCAAGGTCATGTCGGGCGGCCTGCCCGCCGCCGCGTTCGGCGGCCGCGCCGACGTCATGGCGCGACTCGCCCCCGTCGGACCCGTCTACCAGGCGGGGACGCTGTCCGGGAACCCCGTGGCCGTCGCCGCGGGCCTCGCGACGCTGCGCCACGCCACCGACGACGTGTACGCCGCGCTCGACGCCAACGCGCACCGGCTGGGCGAGCTGTTCGACGGTGCCCTCACCGACGCCGGCGTTGCGCACCACGTGCAGTACGCGGGCAACCTCGTCTCCGTGGTGTTCAGCGATGCGCCGGTGACGAACTACGTCGAAGCCAAGGCCGCACAGACGTACCGCTTCGCGCCTTTCTTCCATGCGCTGCTCGAGCGCGGCGTCTACCCGCCGCCCAGCGCGTTCGAGGCGTGGTTCGTCTCGGCCGCCCTCGACGACGCGGCGTTCGCTCGGATCGCCGACGCACTGCCCGCTGCGGCACGCGCGGCCGCGCAGGCGGAGGAGCAGGCATGACCGACCAGACCGTCGTCCACGTCATGCGCCACGGTGAGGTGTACAACCCCGAGGGCATCCTGTACGGGCGCCTGCCCGGCTTCCGGCTGTCCGAGCGGGGCCGCGCGCAGGCTCGGCAGGTGGCGGACGTCCTGGCCGACCACGATATCGCGGCCGTGTTCGCCTCCCCGCTGCAGCGGGCGCAGGAGACCGCGACCCCGGTCGCGGCGTCGCACGGCCTGCCGATCATCACCGACGAGGAGCTGATCGAGGCTGGCAACGACTTCCAGGGGCTGCGGGTGTCCGTGGGCGACGGGGCGCTGCGGCAGCCCAAGCACTGGGCCAAGCTGCGCGACCCGTTCACCCCGTCGTGGGGCGAGCCGTACCTGCAGATCGCGCACCGCATGCTCGGGGTCGTCGACATCGCCCGCGAGAAGGCCCGGGGCCACGAGGCGGTGCTGGTGAGCCACCAGTTGCCCGTCGTCACGCTGCGCCGCTACCTCGAGGGCAAGCGGCTGTGGCACGATCCGCGCCGCCGGCAGTGCTCGCTCGCGTCGCTCACCAGCCTCGTCTACGAGGACGACGCCCTGGTGGACCTGGTGTATTCCGAGCCCGCCGGGGCCTCCGACCCGACCGTGACCGGAGCCTAGATGCCCACGATCCGGCCGTTCCTCGCGGCGCTGGCGGTGGTGGCGGTGGCCACCGGCGCATGTGCGACCGGACACGACGCCGTCGACCAGGGCGGCACCTTCCAGTTCGTGTCGCCCGGCGGCAAGACCGTGCTGACCTACGACCCGCCGAGCAAGCGCGGGACGATCGGCCCCGTGTCGGGCCGTGACCTGTTGGACGCGTCGAAGACCGACGCCGTGTCGGACTTCCCCGGCAAGGTGGTCGTGATCAACGTGTGGGGCCAATGGTGTGGGCCGTGCCGCGGCGAGGCCGGCGACCTGGAATCCGTCTATCAGGCGACGCAGGCCAAGGGCGTCGCGTTCCTGGGCATCGACTTCCGTGAGACCGGCGGCGATCAGCCCGCGCAGGACTTCGTCCACGACCGCGGCATCACCTACCCCTCGATCTACGATCCGCCCGGCCGCACGCTGCTCGCGATCAGTGCCGACTACCCGACCACCGTGGTGCCGTCCACCATCGTGCTCGACCGCGAGCACCGCGTGGCTGCCGTGTTCCTCACCACGGTGACCCGCGACCAGCTCCAGGCCGAGGTGCTCGAGCTGGCCGCTGAGAAGCAGGCCTGATGGGCGAGGCATTCCAGCACGCCGCCGCATCCGGCCCGCTCCTGCTCGCCCTCGGCGCGTGCGCGCTCGCGGGGCTCGTGTCGTTCGCGTCGCCGTGCATCGTTCCGCTCGTGCCCGGCTATCTCTCGTACCTGTCCGGCCTCGTCGGCGCAGAGGCCCCGCCGGCGACGGTGGCCGAGGCGCACGCCGTGAGGGCCGCGGCCCGGGCCGGTCGCTGGCGAGTCGTGGGTGCGGCGGCCCTGTTCGTGGCCGGATTCACCGCCGTGTTCCTGCTGATGACGATGACGGTGTTCGGTGTCGCCACGTCGATCCGGCTCAACACCGCGCTGCTCGAGCGGATCGGCGGCGTGGTCACCATCGTCATGGGCCTCGCGTTCATCGGCCTCGTGCCGTGGCTGCAGCGCGACGCGCGCTTCCACCCCCGCCAGTGGACGACGGTGGCCGGAGCGCCGCTGCTGGGCGCGGTGTTCGCGCTCGGCTGGACCCCGTGCACCGGGCCGACGCTGGCCGGGATCCTGTCCGTCTCGGTGGGTGCCGACGCCGCCCCGATGCGCGGCGTGGTCCTGATCTGCGCCTACTGCGCAGGCCTGGGCGTCCCGTTCGTGATCCTCGCCCTGGGGTCGACGATCGCCCTGCGCGCCGTCGGCTGGCTGCGGCGCAACTCCCGGCGGATCCAGGTGGCCGGCGGGATCCTGCTGATCGCGGTCGGTATCGCGCTGGTGACCGGCTACTGGGATGAGTTCATCGGCATCCTGCGCAACCAGTTCGTCTCGAACTCGGAGAGCCCGATCTGATGATGACTCGAGCAACGACATTCGCGCCCGAAACGGGGGTCTGATGACCGACACCAAGATCCCCGAGGCGCCCGCCTCACCGCCCCGCCGCCCGAGTCCGGTCCGCCGGGCCGTCGGGACCGTGCGCAACATGTGGCGCTCGCTGACCGCGATGCGCACCGCCCTGGTGCTGCTGTTCCTGCTCGCGCTGGCCGCGGTGCCCGGTGCGCTGCTGCCGCAGCGCGAGCTCAACGAGCAGAAGACCGAGGCGTACATCGCCGCCCACGGCTGGCTGGGCCGGGTGATGAACACCCTGCAGCTGTTCGAGGTGTTCAAGAGCGTCTGGTTCACCGCGATCTATGCGCTGCTGTTCATCTCGCTGGTCGGCTGCCTGACGCCGCGCATCATCGACCACTACCGCGCGCTGCGCACCCCGCCCGTACCCGTCCCGCGCAACCTGGCCCGGCTGCCGCGACGCACCACCCGCACCGTCGACGGCACGCCGGAGGAGGCGGGCGCCCGGATCGTGGCCAACTTGCGCGGCTGGCGCAAGGTGCTGCGCACCCGCGACGTCGACGGTGTGGTCACCGTCGAGATCTCGGCCGAGCGCGGCTACCTGCGCGAGCTCGGCAACCTGGTGTTCCACTTCGCGCTGCTGGGCATCCTGGTGGCGCTGGCGCTGGGCAAGGTGTACGGCTACGAGGGCTCGCGCATCGTGGTCGAGGGCGACGACGGCTTCTGCAACACCACCTCGAACTACGACAACTTCCGCGCCGGTTCGCTGGTCGACGGCACCGGCCTCGCGCCGTTCTGTCTGAAGGCCACCGCGGTCTCGGCCACCTATCACCCGAACGGGGAGCCGGACGAGTACATCTCCGAGCTCCAGTACCAGAACAGGCAGGACCTGCAGACGGGCCGGTGGGAGCACTATCGCCTCGAGGTGAACAAGCCGCTGCGCATGGAGGGGGTGCGCGTCTACATGCTGGGGCACGGCTACGCGCCCACCTTCACCGTCACCTTCCCGGGCGGTCAGACCCGCACGCAGACCGTGCAGTTCGCGCCCCAGGACTCCGTCGACTACCTCTCGTCGGGGGCGATGCGGTTCGACCCGCCGTCGTCGCTGTACCGCACCGACGACGAGCGCCGTAAGCATCAGATCGGCCTCGAGGGGCTGCTCGCGCCGACCAAGCGACTCGACGGCACGCTGCTCTCGTCGTCGTTCCCCGCGCTGCGCGATCCGGCCGTGGCCATCGACATCTACGAGGGCGACACCGGCCTCGACAGCGGGCGGCCGCAGAACCTGTACTCGCTCAGCCGCGACCAGATCGACACCGGCCAGCTGGTCAAGCAGGCGCGTGTGAACCTGGACGTCGGCCAGTCGACCACGCTGAAGGACGGCACCCAGATCCGGTTCGACGGCGTGAAGCAGTTCGCCGCACTGCAGGTGAGCCACGACCCCACCCAGGACTGGGTGCTGCTGTGTGCCATCTCGATGCTCGTGGGGCTGCTGGTGTCACTGACCATCAAGCGCCGCCGGGTGTTCGCCCGCCTCGTCTCATTTCCGGACGGTGCCGATACGTCAGGGGTTCCGTCCGCTCGTGCCTCGCTTCCCTCACCTGACGGTGCCGATACGTCAGGGGTTCCGTCCGCTCGTGCCTCGCTTCCCTCACCTGACGGTGACGGGCGTACCTTGATCGAGGTGGCCGGGCTCGCCCGGACCGATCAGGCCGGGTGGAACGAGGACTTCGACAAGCTCGCGGACCGACTCGTCGGGAAGGACTAGCCCATGAACGTCCCCATGATCTATTCGAATATCAACATGACGTTGTCGCACTACAGCGACCACTGCTTCGCCAGCGCGTGCGTCATCTACGCGGTGTGCATGATCCTGCTGGTGTTCGAGCTCGGGTCGAGTCGCGTGCAGAAGCTCGAGGCACGCGACGCCGAGCGCGAGCTGGTAGCCGCAGGCGGTGTGCGGGTCGCCACCGTCGGGACCCCCGGCCTGGTGGTCCCGACGGGGCCCAAGCGCTCCCGGTCTGAGCGCCTCGGCCGCATGGGCTACGCGGTGCTGGTAGCCGGGTGGCTCGTGCAGGTGGCGTCGATCGTCCTGCGCGGCTTCGCGACGCATCGCCTGCCATGGGGCAACATGTACGAGTTCGTGACCATCACGACCGCGGGCGCCGTCCTGGTGGGGCTGATCACGCTGCGCAAGTCCGAGCTGCGACCGATGCTGGTGTTCATCCTGCTGCCGGTGCTGATACTGCTGGGCGTCGCGGGGAAGCTGCTGTACACCGACGCGGGCCCCGTGGTCCCCGCCCTCAAGTCGTACTGGCTGGCCATCCACGTGACGATCGTGTCGATCGGTTCCGGGATCTTCCTGGTGTCGGGCGTCGCGAGCATGATGTTCCTGGTGCGGCGCCGGTTCGACGGCCGTGAGCTGCCCGGCGGTGTGCTGGGCCGGATCATCGATCGGCTCCCGTCGTCCAAGGCGCTGGACCGGCTGGCGTACACCACGGTGATCGTGGCGTTCCCGCTGTTCAGCGGCGGCGTGATCTGCGGCGCGATCTGGGCCGAATCGGCCTGGGGGCGGTTCTGGGGCTGGGACCCGAAGGAGACGGTGTCGTTCATCGCCTGGGTGGTGTACGCGGCGTACCTGCACGCCCGTGCCACCGCGGGCTGGCGCAACTCCCGCGCGGCGTGGATCAACATGGCCGGGTTCGCGACGATGATCTTCAACCTGTTCGTGATCAACTACGTCGTCTCCGGCCTGCACAGCTACGCGGGCGGATAGCCCCCCTCAGGGTCGCCTCGAGGCGCGCCGGGCCGGACGAGCGTCAGCCCGACTGCTCGGCGCGCAGCGCGTGGAGGAGATCGATCAGGGCGTCGAGGGTGTCCACCGACAGGTCGCGGTGCAGGTCCGTGATGCGCCGGGCGGTGTCGGGGGAGAGCGTGAGGTGCGCGCCGCCGTCGTCACCGGGGCGCCGCGCACCCCGGCGCGGGCCGTCGATGTTCGGGTTTGCGAGGAAGTGCGTCACGGACACGTCGAAGGCGCAGGCCAGCGCCTCGACGGTGCGGTACGACGGTGACTTGGCGCGGCCCGCCCGCAGCTGGGAGATGTAGGCGTCGGACAGCGTGTACCCGCGTGCGTTGGCCTCGGCGGAGACCCGCTTGCCGGTGTACGGCTGGCCGTTCGCATCGAGCACGGTCTCGAACAGTTGGTTGAGCAGATCGGCGAACGGACGCGCCTCGGCGGTGCCCCGGTCGCGCGGCGTGGCCTCGACGGCTTCGCGGCGCTGGACGGGGCTCACCGGGCGCTCCTAGTACGGACGGTGCCCGGCAGCCTCGGCCGCCGGGCACACGATCGGGTCGCCGCGCCCGACGGCGCGGCTGCTGGTCCGCCGATCAGCGGGTTGCGGTGGTCGAGTTCTGATTGAGCAGCGCGAGGACCTCGGACGCGCGGAATCGACGGTGACCACCGGGAGTGCGGACGGCGCCGAGCAGGCCCGCGCCGGCCCACCGGGTCACGGTCTTGGGGTTGACGTTGAACAGAGCGGCGACCTGGCCGGGGGTCATGAGGCGCTCGGGCTGACGAGGTGCCGCCCCTGTGCGCGGGTCGGTGGGACGCGCGTAGCCGAGGGGCTGTCCAGGATTGTGCGGTGCGTTCATGAGGACTCCTAGCGGGTGTCGATCTGCGTCGCGGGGCGGATTTGTCACCCCTGAGAACGGCTTGTGTGACCAGTATGCCCCTAAACGCCCGGGTACTCGAACACTCATGCGTCTGTCAAGTATTCGTAAAGGTGGGCGGATGGGTGCAATTCGGAGATCGAAGGGCGGATGGGGCCGGTCGTGATGTCGGATTCGGGCGCCGATAGTGGGACTCGACGGCGAAGTAGGCTGGTCACGTGAGTACAGACGAACAGCGCCCCGGTGGCGGCCTGCAGCCCCGGCGTCCCATCGATGGGGCCCCGGCCTCGGGTGAGGGGAACGAGCGCGGCGCCGATCCGACGGCCCACGACGGGCTGGGTAAAGACGCTCCGGTGAGCCCTGGCGAGGCGCGGGAGGCGCGCCGATCGCTGACCCGTGACCTGCTCCTGTACACCGGCTACCGGGTCGTGCTGGTGGCGGTGATCGCGGCGATCCTCGACGTCGTGGGACGGCTGGTGGCGCACGGTATGCCGCTGATCATCGCGCTCCTCTTCGCGCTGATCATCGCGCTCCCCGTGTCGATGGTCACCACCCGTTCGCTGCGCCGCCGGATCAACGCCAGCGTCGCCGTGCTCGACGCGCAACGCCGGGGTCGCCGCGACGCCTTCCGGAAGCGGCTGCAGGGTCGGGTGGAGTAGCCGCGGGTAGCGGATCCGCCGCGACACCGGCCGGGAGTGATTCCTCGTACGCATATTCGAGCTTCACGTACTCGTACGGTAATCGGCCGTCCGGATCGGGTGGATCGCGCGGCGGTTCTTGTGATCCTTCAATCCGGACACCGTTTCGACCGCCTCCGGCCGCGTGACGCTTCGGGCGTATCGTCGTTATTCGGAGATCTAACAGCGCCGAGTGCCGACGCGCACGGTGTCCGGGCGTGACGGGAGTGCGAGGGATTCGATGGCGGACATGGTGAACGAACGGACCGCATGGCTCGAGCCGGGCCCTCATGAGGTCGCGCCGGGGGTGCACCGGATCCCGCTTCCGCTGCCGATAGTGGGCCTGACGGCGGTCAACTGCTACGCCCTGCCGGGGCCGGACGGGCTGGTCCTCGTCGACCCGGGTTGGCGCTCGGACGAGAGCGTCGGCGTGCTCACCGACGCGCTGCGCGTGCTCGGGTACGGGCTGGGTGATGTCCGGATGTGCGTCGTCACGCACAACCACCTCGACCATTACTCGCAGGCGTACGCCTGGCGGGAGTCCCTCGGTGTGGACGTGCGCATCGGTGTGGAGGAGCGGCACAGCATTCGCGGCTACTCGCCCGATGCCGCGATGCGATTCCCGGTGCACGCGGCGCAACTCGTCGAGGACGGTGCCGCGGACCTCGCGGCGCGGGTCGCGGCGGGTGTCCCGGATCCCGCCGAGCTGGCGATCGCCCATGGTGAGCCCGACGGGTGGCTCGCCGACGGTGACCGGGTGCCGCTCGCGGACGGCCGGCTCGAGGTGATCGCGACGCCCGGACACACGCGCGGGCATGTCGTGTTCCGCCACTCGACCTCGGGGGTGCTGTTCACGGGTGACCATGTGCTGCCGTTCATCACGCCGTCGATCGGCTTCGAGTGGACGCCGGAGGAGGCGCCCCTGCGGTCGTTCCTGCACTCGTTGGACCTGATGCTGGCGGTACCCGACGGTGCCCTCCTGCCCGCGCACGGTCCGGTGCGGGGGAGCACCCACGCCCGCGTGAAGGAGCAGATCGCCCACCACGACGAGCGGCTCGCCGAGGTGCTCGAGCTGGCGCAGGCGGGGCCCGTCAGCGCCTACTCGGTGGCCGCCGCGATGCCGTGGACCCGGCGGCGCAGGGCGCTCGCCGACCTGGAGGTCGAGCACCAGATGATCGCCGTCAGCGAGATCCGTGCGCATCTCGAGGTCCTGCGGCTGCAGGGCCGTCTCGCCGCCGAGCGGCACGACGGGCTGGTGACGTACACGGTGGTCGCGGGCGCGTAGCGACCCGATCGGGTGCGGGCCTGGTCAGTCGCCGCCGACGTCCCAGACACCCGCTGCCTCGAGGGCGGCGATCAGCTCGTCGGAGTCGGTCATCATGTGATCGTGCATCAGGGCGGTCGCGAACAGTTGCTCGCCGGTGGCGCCGCTGCGCTCCGCGTCCCGATGCTCCAGAAGGATCGTCGCCAGGGCCTGTAGATCCTCCGTGGATATCGGTGCGCAGGAACTCTGCCGGCTCGGCCTGTCCCGACATGATCAGTTCGCGGACGTGCCGACTGCGGCCCGGTGCCCACTCTCCCTCCGGGTCGCGGGTCTCTACCGGATGAACAGCCCGACCGTGGCGGCGAGCGCCCACACGACCATCGCCAGCCCCGTCTGCGCGAGGGCGGGGATCAGGCCCGGGCCGTGCGCACCGCGGACCACCGGCAGCGCTGCGCGCAATGCGAGGGGAACCGACAGCAGCGACAACAGCGCCCACGGCGTCGCGACGACGGCGAGGATGAGGCCGAGCACCGTCGGGACGGTGACGAGGGCCGCGAACAGCAGCCGCGTGCGGCGCTCGCCCAGCCGCACCGCGAGCGTGATCTTGCCCGACTCGGCGTCGGTCGGGATGTCGCGCAGGTTGTTCGCGACCAGGACCCCCGAGCTGTAGCAGCCCACCGCGCACGCCGCGAGCAACCCGGCACCGTCGACCCGCCCGGCCTGCACGAACTGCGTACCCAGCACCGCGACCAACCCGAAGAAGACGAACACGGCGATCTCGCCGAACCCGAGGTATCCGTAGGGCTTCTTGCCGCCCGTGTAGAACCACGCGCCGGCTACGCAGACGATGCCGACGACGATCAGCCACCACGCCGACGCCAGCGACAGCACGATCCCCGCGACCCCGGCCACCCCGAAGCACGTGAGGGCGGCGCGCTTCACCGCGCTCGGCGAGGCGACGCCGGAGCCCACGAGCCGCAGGGGGCCGACGCGGTCGTCGTCGGTGCCTCGGATGCCGTCGGAGTAGTCGTTGGCGAAGTTCACCCCGATGATGAGTGCCACGGCCACCAGCATCGCGAGGACGGCCTTCCACCACACCGCCCCGCCGGCGAACTCGGCTGCCCCGGTGCCGGCGATCACCGGGGCGATCGCGTTGGGGAGCGTGCGGGGGCGGGAGCCTTCGAGCCACTGCGCGGGGGTTGCCATGCTGCAACCCTAAGGGCACATGCGCGATGCACGATGCGCCCGACCCGACGGCGCCCGCCGCCCGGTCAGAAGGTGTGCTCGGGTCCCGGGAACGTGCCGGCCTTGACCTCGGTCGCGTAGTCTCGCGCCGCGGCGAGCAACACGGTGTGCGCATCGGCGAACCGCTTGACGAACCGCGGCGTGTGTCCGGTGTTGAGGCCCACGGCATCCTGCCACACCAGCACCTGCCCGTCGGTGCCGTTGCCTGCGCCGATGCCGACGGTGGGGATCTGCAGCTCAGCCGTGATGCGGGTGGCGACGTCCCCCGGCACCATCTCCATGACCACGGCGAACGCTCCGGCCTCCTCGACGGCGTGCGCGTCCGCGAGCAGTCGCTGCGCTGCGTCGCCGCGGCCCTGGACCCGGTAACCGCCGAGCGCGTGCTCGGACTGCGGGGTGAAGCCGATGTGGGCGCAGACCGGGATGCCGCCCTTGGTGAGGCGGTCGATCTGCGGCGCCATCTCGGCACCGCCCTCGAGCTTCACGCCCGCGACGCGTGCCTCCTTCATGAACCGCGCCGCTGTCAGATAGGCCTGCTCGGGGGAGGCCTGGTAGGAGCCGAACGGCAGGTCGGCGATCACCAGCGACCGGTGCGCCGCCGATGCCACCGCCCGGGCGAGCGGGATGAGCTCGTCGACGGTGACGGGGATCGAGGTCTCGTAGCCGTACACGTTGTTGGCGGCCGAGTCGCCGACGAGCAGGACGTCGATGCCCGCCTCGTCGAACACGGCCGCGGTGTACATGTCGTACGCGGTGAGCATGGTGAACCGCTCGCCGCGACGCTTCATCTCGAGTAGGTGATGCGTGCGTACCCGCTTGGTGGCTACCGGGCGGTGGGCCGCTCCGGATCCATAGGGCGCGCGCTCCTCCGTGATGGTCATGGTGTTCCTTTCGGTGTCGTCTCGCAGCTCCCGAAGTGGGAGTCCCCGGACGACATCCAGGCTAGTGACACGGAGCGGCAGCGGGAGAGGGGGAGAGGGGGTGTGAGACAGTAGACATCGCCTGGGACTGCTGCAAGGCGGCAGCGGCTCTCACCCGTGCCGCTGGGCTCGATCGTCGGTCGGCGACCACCACTAGGGAGCTATAGTCCCGATCAGGTCATGGCCGAGAGCGCCTGGGCGAGCTTGTGTTACGTCGCGTAACGGCGAGGTCAAAACATCATCCGCTCGTTGCAGATCCGGCAACGTCACTGGCATTCCTCTGTGCGCACGACCGAGTCTGTTGATGTCAAGAGCTTCCGGCACATTCTGGTTCGTTGCCGACCTCGCGGAATCGCAAACAGGAGAATCGTCTTGATACGATGGATCGCCGAAGAAGGAACTGAACCCCCAGCCCATAGGCTGTTTATCGACGGTGTCTGGAAAGAACCTGTCGCGGGCGGCTATTTCACCGATCATTCGCCCGCTACCGGGCGTAAGCTTGCACAGATCGCCGACGTGGGAGTGGCGGATGTCGAGCAGGCCGTCGCGGCCGCCGTCGCCGCTCAGCCGGGATGGTCCGCGCTGACCCCGGCGGAGCGATCCGAGGTGTTCTACCGAGCGGCTGACATCTTCGCCGAGCGGCAGGACGAGTTGGTGGGTCTGCTCTGTGAGGAGACCGGGTCCGGATACGGTAAGGCCGCATACGAGGCGTCGTTGGTCCCGCTCGCTCTGCGGGACGCTGCGGGCCTGACCACGCATGACCTCGGCGAGATCCTGCCTTCCAACATCCCTGGAAAGGTCAACCGCACGCTGCGCACCCCCGTGGGGGTCATCGGCGTGATCACGCCGTGGAATTTCCCGCTCTACCTCACGATTCGCGGCTTCGTCCACGCGATGGCGTTGGGCAACGCGATCGTCCTGAAGCCGGCCGAGGACTCGCCCGTGATCGGCGGCCTCGCGCTGGCGGAGCTGTTCACGGATGCTGGACTGCCGCCGGGGATCCTCAACGTCATCACGGCGTCCCGGGAGAATGCCGCGATGGTGGGGGAGTTTCTCACCGACGATAAGCGGGTCCCGGTGCTGAGCTTCACGGGATCATCCGCCGTCGGAAGAACACTCGCAGTCGCGTGCGCGGAGAACTTCAAGCGCATCAAACTCGAACTCGGCGGCAAGAATCCAGTGATAGTGCTTCCCGGCGCCGATATCGACCGCGCCGTGGAGATCGTCGGGTTCGCAGGCTTCTTACATCAGGGGCAGATCTGTCTTTCGGCCGACCGCATCCTCGTGTCACAGGAGCAGTACCAGGAATTCGTCCAGAAGATCATCGCACGCGCGAAGACCTTCGTTCCAACGCTGCCCAGTGACCCGAACTGCGTCAATGGTCCGATTATCAACACTCGCCAACTCGAGCGGATCGTTGCTCTCATCGAAGAGTCTGAAGCCGCTGGCGCGAAGGTGCACTGCGGCGGACGGGCGCAGCCGCCCTACTACGAGTCGACTGTCATCACCGATGTCACCCCGCAGATGCGTATCTGGCGGGAGGAGATCTTCGGGCCCGCCGTGATCGTCACGCCCTACTCGAACGTCGACCAAGCTGTAGAGCTCGCGAACGGGCTCTTCACAGATGAGGGTGTAGATGCCGTAGCGGCTGTGGGCGCGTCGCTGCCGGGGTGAGGGTCGAGGTCCTCGCAGGATTGAGGTTCCTACACGCTCTTCCCCGAAGGACCTCGACGTGCCTGACGCTACCTTCGCTCGCCCGGACTTGACCACTTTCTGCCGTCTCGATGAGC
>NZ_BAABFR010000039.1:0-44328 GCF_039541155.1 Tsukamurella soli | reverse complement strand
CTTCCTAAGACCGCTTGGCCTCCGACTTGTTCGCGGCCCCCCGCGCGACGCGGGCGCTCCCGCCGGCGAACCACGCGGCCAGCGCGCCCGTACTCGAGATGTCCGGTTTCTGCACCGGGCCAGGCTAACAGCGGTCGCTGACACCGACCCTGGCGATCACCCCAACGGGATCCGGGCGATCAGCGCGCGGTGGTCGGATCCCGGAATGCTGTACGACCTCACGGAGGCGACGGAGGCACCCCGGACGAGAACGTGGTCGATCTGCAGCATCGGCGGGTACCAGCGATTCGTCGGGTACGTCGGCAGCCACTTCGCACCCACCGTCTCGGCGGCGTCGCGGTACCCGCCGCGGAGGAACTCCCGATACTGCCGGTGGTCCCACGTGGAATTGAAGTCCCCCAGGGCGATCACTCGCCGGTCGCTCGGCACGGCGGCGAGAGTCGAACGGGCACGGTCGATCTCGGTCGACCAGCGCGTCGCGTGCGGGTACGGCGGGATCAGGTGCAGGGCATACAGCTGCACGATGCCGCCACCGGGCACTAGCGTCACCGCCGAGAGGTTGGTCATCGCGTAGCCGTCCATCTGCTCCGTCGACTCGAGCGGATAGCGGCTGTAGATCCCTGTGCCATCGGCCTGCGGCAGGGCGTTGGTGTACGTGTAGGGCAGGTCGAGGCTGAGGGTGCTCCCGTCGAGCTTCGTCATCGCGTCGACCGTCAGCTCGGACACCGCCAGGATGTCGACGTGGTTGTCGCGCACCAGTTTCGCGAGCGCAGCGGGGTCGCCCTCACCCAACCTGATGTTGGCCTGCATCACGGTGAGCACGACGCCGCGGTCGGCCGCCGCCGTCCCCAGGAACATCGGCAGTTGCACGACGACGCACAACGCCACCGTCAGCACACCGATGAAGGATCCGAGCCAGCGACGCAGGATCGCGAACAGGATCAGCCCCACCAGCGGCGCGATCAGCCATGCCGGCCCGAACGCGGTGAACGCGATCGCCGGTGCCGAGCTGTAAGTGAGGAAGTGCGCCGCGATCGACGCGATCCCGATCAGGACGAGAAGCGACGCCAACACCAGGAACACGAGCCGCAGGGCCTTGCGCATGGCGGCCATTGTGCCCACGCGGCCACCGCGCGAGGGCCAGCGACGCGCCCACTCGAGGCCGTCGCTACCGAACCGAGACCTGTCGGTGCCGACTGCGACCCGCTACTCGCCCCAGAACACCCGGTCGACCACGGCGCGGGCACGTCGCGTGGTTCGGAGATAGTCGTCGAGGAAGTCGAGCGAGCTGCCCTCACGCCAACCCGCCACGTAGGCGACGTTGGACAGCACCGCACCGGGGCCGGGCAGCTGGTCGATGGGCTTGCCGCGCACCAGGAACAGTGCGTTGCGGGCGCGGGTCGCGGTCAACCAGGCGTCCCGCAGCAACGTCACGTCGGATTCGGCGAGCACCTCGGTGGCGCCGATCGTGTCGAGCGACTGGAGCGTCGATGTGTTCCGTAGGGCGCGAACGGCGCTCGCGTGCCGCAGCTGCAGCAGCTGCACCGTCCACTCGATGTCGGACAGCCCGCCGCGACCGAGCTTGGTATGCGTCGCGGGGTCCGCACCGCGCGGCAACCGCTCGGAATCGACTCGTGCCTTGATCCGCCGCAGTTCCCGCACCGTGTCGGCGGACACCCCGCCGTCGGGGTAGCGGATCCGGTCGATCATGTACAGGAACTCGAGGCCGAGTTCCTCGTCACCGGCCACCTGGGTGGCGCGCAGCAGTGCCTGCACCTCCCAGGGCTGGGCCCATTGGTCGTAGTAATGGCGGTACGCAGCCAGAGTGCGGACGACGGGGCCGTTACGCCCCTCCGGGCGCAGACCGGTGTCGATCTCGAGTCCGGGGTCCACCGACGGTGCCCCGAGCCGCTTCCGCACCGCCTCGGCGATGTGGTCGGCCCACTTGACCGCCTCCGACTCGCTGTCCGGGCCGCCTTCGACCGGGTCGCACACGAACAGCACATCGGCGTCCGATCCGTAGCCGATCTCGTGCCCACCCAGCCGACCCATGCCGATCACGGAGATCCGCGCCGGTGCCTGGTCGCCGCGGCCCGCCGCGCGCCGCTCGGCCACCGACGCGTTGATCTCGGACACGAGCGCCGCGTTGACCGCCGCCGACCAGACCGATGACAGTGCGGAGCAGACCTCCGGCACCGTGAGCATGCCCAGGACGTCCGCCGACGCGATCCGCGCGATCTCTGCGCGCCGCATGGCACGGGCGACCGCGATCGCCCTGTCCCGGTTGGCCGCCCGAGTCACGGCGGCGAGCATGCCGTTGGTCACCTCGCCTGGCTGCACCTCGACCAGCTTGGGTCCGTTCGCGCCGTCGGCGTACATGCGGATCACCTCGGGCGACCGCTGTAGCAACTCGGCGACGAACGTCGACGATCCGAGCACCGTCATCAGCCGCTGCGCCACGACGGATTCGTCGCGGAGCACGCGCAGGTACCACTCGACACCCGCGAGAGCCTCCGACAGCTTGCGGTAGTTCAGCAGGCCGGCATCGGGATTCGGTGTCTCGCTGAGCCATTCGAGCAGCGTCGGCAGCAGGATCGTCTGGATCCGGCCGCGGCGCGATCCGTCGGCCATCGACTTCAGGTGCTGCAGCGCG
The DNA here is from genome assembly GCF_039541155.1 of Tsukamurella soli. NCBI lineage: Bacteria > Bacillati > Actinomycetota > Actinomycetes > Mycobacteriales > Tsukamurellaceae > Tsukamurella > Tsukamurella soli. The sequence continues at coordinate 41,675 of NZ_BAABFR010000039.1, read as the reverse complement.
TGTTCCGCCTGCTCGAAGCCCAGGGCCTTGAGCCGCAACACGATCGACGCGTCGGACAGCCGCACCTCATCGGCGTCGAGTTGCGCTATCGACTCCAGCAGCGGCCGGTAGAACAGCTTGGTGTGCAACCGGCGGACGCGGGTGGCCTGCCGGCGCACCTCCGCTCGCAGCACGCCCGCAGCATCCCGGTCACCGTCGGGCCGCACGTGCGCCGCGCGCGCCAGCCAGCGCCACGCCTCGTCGTCGTCGAACGGCGGCAGCGTATGTGTCCGCTTGAGCCGCTCCAGCTGCAGACGGTGCTCGAGCAGCCGCAAGAACCGGTACGACGCCGAGAAGTTCGCGCCGTCGTCGCGCCCGACGTAACCCCCTTCGGTCAGCGCGGCCAACGCGTCGAGGGTGCCGCGGACCCGCAGGGACTCGTCGGTGCGACCGTGCACGAGTTGCAGTAGCTGCACCGCGAACTCGACGTCCCGGAGGCCGCCGCGGCCGAGCTTGAGTTCGCGCTCGCGCAGCTCCGGCGGGACGTTCTCCTCGACTCGGCGCCGCATCTGCTGCACCTCGGGCACGAAGTCTGCGCGCTCCGACGCCTCCCACACCATCGGGCTGAGGGCATCGACGTACGCCTGCCCCAGCGCCATGTCGCCGATGGCCGGGCGCGCCTTGAGCAGCGCCTGGAACTCCCAGGTCTTGGCCCACCTCTTGTAGTAGGCGATGTGGGAGTCGAGGGTGCGGGTGAGGCTGCCGTTCTTGCCCTCGGGCCGCAGACCGGCGTCGACGTCGAAGAACGCCATCGACCCGATGCGCATCATCTCGCCGGCCAGCCGCGCAGACGGACCGTCGGCGGGTTCGGCGACGAAGATGACGTCGACGTCGGAGACGTAGTTCAGTTCGCGCGCACCGCATTTACCCATCGCGATCACAGCGAGGCGACCCGGTACGGGCTTGTCGGGGTAGACGGTGGCGACGGCGACGGCCAGCGCCGCCGTGAGGGCCGCGTCGGCCAGGTCCGCGAGATACTCGCCGACCTCCACGAACGGCAGCCACGGCTCGTTCTCGACCAGGTCCGCCATGTCCCGCGCGGCCACGACCATCATCAGGTCGCGGTGCTTGGTCCGTAGGGGCGGCACGGCCGTGGCCCCCGCGATGGCGGCCCGGTACAGCAGATCGTCGTCGGGGCGACCCGGCTCCTTGACGGCTCCCACCGCGGCGAGCATCTGCTCGCGGAGCTGCTCGCGGCCGGCCAACGGCCCGCGTTCGGCGAGGAGTCGCCACGCGCTCGGATTGCTCACCAGATGGTCGCCGAGCGCCTCGGAGCCCCCGAGGACACCGAACAGTCGCCCACGCAACGTGGTGTCGGACCGGATCGCGGCGTCGAGCTCCGGCCACCCGTCGCCGAGCGCCTCCCGCAGCCGAACAAGCGCCTTGAGGGTGATGTCGGCGTCGGCCGAGCGGGACAACGCCCAGAGCACATCGACGCTCTCCGGCTCGAACCAGCCGAGGCTCGCCAGGTTGGTCTCGGCGGTCGGCTCCAGGAGCCCCAGCCTGCCGACCCCCGGGATCCGCGATCGTTGCGTATTGGGATTCACGGTGTCTCCGATGGTCGTGTCAGACCGTGAGGAAGCGCTTCAGTTCGAATGGCGTGACCACCGATCGGTAGTCGTTCCACTCCGACCACTTGTTGCGCAGGAAGTACTCGAAGACGTGCTCCCCCAACGCTTCCGCAACCAGCTCGCTCTTCTCCATGAGCACCAGCGCGTCGTCCAGGCTGGCGGGGAGGTCGCGGTAGCCGAGCGAACGCCGTTCGCGGGCCGTCATCCGCCACACGTTCTCCTCGGCCGCCTCGGGCAGGTCGTATCCGCCCGCGATTCCCGCGAGTCCGGCCGCGGCGAGCACGGCGAACGCCAGGTAGGGGTTGCACGCCGAGTCGGGTGACCGCACCTCGATGCGGCGCGAGCTGGCCTTGTTCGGGGTGTACAGCGGCACCCGGACCATCGCGGACCGGTTCGCCGCGCCCCACGTCGCCGCCGTCGGCGCCTCGTCCCCGGCCACCAGCCGCTTGTAGGAGTTGACCCACTGATTGGTCACGGCCGAGATCTCCGGCGCATGGTGCAGGATGCCCGCGATGAACGCCTTGCCCGTGGCCGACAGCTGGAGCTCGTCGTCGGGATCGTGGAAGGCGTTCGTGTCGCCCTCGAACAGGCTCATGTGCGTGTGCATCGCCGATCCGGCGTGGTGGGTGAACGGCTTCGGCATGAAGGTGGCGTGGACGCCCGCGTTCATCGCCACCTCCTTGATCAGGTAGCGGAAGGTCATGACGTTGTCCGCCATCGACAGTGCGTCCGCGTACCGCAGGTCGATCTCCTGCTGGCCGGGTGCCGCCTCGTGATGGCTGAACTCGACGGAGATGCCCATCGACTCCAGGGCCCCGATGGCGTCCCGCCGGAATGTCGGCGCGACGTCGTGCACCGCCTGGTCGAAGTAGCCGCCGTTGTCGGCTGGTATCGGCTCGCTGCCGTCCGTAGGGAGGTTCTTGAGCAGGAAGAACTCGATCTCGGGGTGCACATAGCAGCTGAATCCGAGGTCGGCGGCCTTGTTCAGCTGGCGCCGCAGCACGTGTCGAGAGTCGGCCCACGACGGGGTGCCGTCGGGCATCGCGATGTCGCAGAACATGCGGCACGAGTAGTGCCGGTCCCTGTCATCGGTCCACGGCAGGACCTGGAATGTCGAGGGGTCGGGTTTCGCGACGGTGTCGGCCTCCGACACTCGCGAGAAGCCCTCGATGGAGGAACCGTCGAACCCGATGCCCTCGCTGAACGCACCGTCGAGCTCGGCGGGCGCGATCGCGACCGACTTGAGGAACCCGAGGACGTCGGTGAACCACAGCCGCACGAAGCGGATGTCCCGTTCCTCGATCGTGCGAAGGACGAACTCCTGCTGCCGATCCATGCTGGTGACCCTATTCACATCGAGTTAACTGCGTGTAATGACCCCGCGATTCGTGGTGCGGCGCCCCGGATAGACCCTACGCGGCTCGCCGGCCCCACACCGGGATGCCCTTCCCACACGCGGGTGTTCGGCCCCCGTGCACGGGCATCGGGGGCCGAACATCGCCGTGCGCGAGGTTCTACTCGCTGCAGCGCAGACCGGCGGGCGGCACCGTGAGCGACTGGAAGTAGCGGGTCACCGCGCCGTCGACGCAGGTGTTCCCCTCGAAACTCGCGGTGTGCTGGCTGCCCTCGAAGGTGATCAGTGCGGCGTTGAGCTGGTTCGCCAGACTCACACCGTTCGCGTACGGCGTCGCAGGGTCGTGGGTGGTGGACACCACGACCACCTTGGCCATGTCGGCCGGGACGACCACCCTGTGCGGGCTGAGCGTGTTCTTCGCCGGCCAGTACGCGCAGGCACCCTTCGCGGCGTGGCCGGTACCGCGACCGTCGTCGTTGAACGGCGCGGCCTGCCGCAGCTCGGTGTCGAGCCGGCCGAGCGCGACAGGGTCCGTGATCGCGGGGCTGTCCATGCAGTTGATGGCCGTGAAGGCGTCCATCATCCCGCTGTAGTGGCCGTTCGCATCGCGCCCCTGGTAGGCGTCGGCGAGCCGCTGCATCATCGTGCCGGTCCCCGTCCGCAGCTGTGCCAAGCCCACCGTCAGGGCCCTCCACAGGTTGGGCGAGTACATCGCCTGGATCGTGCCGGTGGCCGCGTCCTGGTAGCTCAGCGGCCGCCCCGGTGAGGCGGGCACGGGGTGGTCGATCAGCGGCCACACCAGCTTGTGGTAGTTGTCGACGGCCTTGGTTGGATCGGTTCCCAGGGGGCAGGCCGCGGACTTCGCGCAGTCCTTGGCGTAGTCGTCGAACACGGTCTGGAACCCGGCCATCTGCCGCACGTTCGATTTCGACGGGTCCTCCGACGGGTCGACCGCGCCGTCCAGCACCATCGCGCGGATGTTGTGCGGGAACTTCTCGGCGTAGATCGCGCCGATGAACGTGCCGTAGCTGAAGCCGATGTAGCTCAGCTTCTTGTCACCGAGCACCGAACGCAGCACGTCGAGGTCCTGCACCGTGTCGGCGGTGCCGACGTGTGCGAGGAAGTTCGTCCCCATCTTCTGGTCGCACAGCTCGGCGTTCTCCTTGTTGAACGCCTCCTGCTTGATGATGCCCTCGGGGCTGTTGTCGTCGCCCAGGGTCGATTGTCGGTTGGCGTCCACCTGCGCATCGGTGTAGCAGCGGATCGTCGGGGTCGACGCGCCCACCCCGCGCGGGTCCCAGCCGACCATGTCGAAGGTCTGGTTGACGGCGAGCTTGCTCCAGTTGGTCGCCGAGCCGCCGACGAGTTGCACCCCGGAACCGCCGGGCCCACCGGGGTTGACGAGCAGCGAGCCCTGCTTGGTGCCCTGAGCCAACAGCCTGTCGACGGCGATCGTGGCGTCGCCCGCGCCGGGGTTCGAGTAATCGATCGGGACGGTGATCGTGCCGCATTGGAGCCTGCTGGTCCCCGGATCATCGAAGTCGTCGGTCGCCGCGAACGAACTGCAGGACCCCCACGCGATCGACTGGTCGTAGTACTTGCGCAGCGCCTGGTTGGGCGCGCCGCCACCCGCCGTCGACGCCGGTGCCGCCACCGACGCCGTGGACTCGCCGCCGGCGGACGATTGCGCCGGAGTCGAGCGGCCCGGCACCGTTGTCGAGCACGCCGCAGCGAGCGCGACCACCGCCACCGCCGCCACTGGTGCACTCCATCTCGGCCGGGGCAAAGTCATCCGCATTGCAGCGATACTGCCAGAAGCAGCTGACAGGCCGAGTGTGTCGGACCCGCCCCGGCGCGGAGTGCATTCGGTCGCCTAGTGTTGCGGTATGACGCCTGTCCGTGTCGCCGCCTGCCAGATGAACCCCGTCGTGGGCGACCTGGACGCGAACGTGCGGCGCATCACCGCCGCGGCGAAGGACGCCGCCGAGCAGGGCGCGCAGGTCGCCGTTTTCGGTGAGATGGCGCTCACCGGATACCCCGTCGAAGACCTGCTGCTGCGGCATTCGTTCGCGGTCGACTCCCGGCTCGCGGTGCACCGGTTGGCGGAGTCACTGGACGCCGCCGGCTGCGGCGACCTGATCGTGATCGTCGGCTATCTCGACCGCGACAGCGACGTGCCGCGGCGCACGGAGGGGACGTACGACCCGCGACCGTCCGCCCGCAACAGCGCCGGGGTCCTGCACGGCGGCGCGCTGGTGGCCCGCTACGACAAGCACTTCCTGCCCAACTACGGCGTATTCGACGAGGACCGCTGGTTCGTGCCCGGCGAGCGGCTGGTGACGCTCGACGTCGACGGCGTGCGGCTCGGCATCACGATCTGCGAGGACGTGTGGTGGCCGGACGGGCCCGTCGCCGGCCTCGGCGCGCTCGGCGTGGACGCGGTGCTGTGCCTCAACGCCAGCCCGTTCCAGATCGGCAAGCCGGCGGAGCGGCGGCAGGTCGTGGCCGACCGGGTCGCCGAGGGCGGGGCGCCGATCGTCTACGTCAACCTCGTCGGCGGCCAGGACGAGTTGGTGTTCGACGGTGACTCGTTCACCCTGGGCTCCGACGGTGTCATGGGCCGCGCACCGCAGTTCGCCGAGTTCACGTACCTCACGGATGTCGCGCCGCTCGGGCGTGAGCGGACCGCCGCCGTCGCCGGGTGGGACGTGCAGACGTATCCGCTGCCCGCGCGCTCGACCGTCGGGGACGCGCTCCAGGTCACCGACCACACCGAGCTCGACGAGGAAGCACAGGTGTGGGCCGCGCTGGTCACCGGAACCCGCGACTACGTGCACAAGGTGGGCGGGCGGACGGTGGCGCTGGGCCTGTCCGGCGGCATCGACTCCGCGCTGGTCGCCGCCGTCGCCGCGGACGCGTTGGGCCCCGAGAACGTGTACTGCGTGTCGATGCCCTCGAAGTACAGCTCGGAGCACTCCAAAGATGATGCCGCCGACCTCGCCGAGCGGGTGGGCCTGCACTACCGCGCGGAGCCGATCGAGGACATGGTGCACGTCTTCGTCGACCAACTGCAGCTGACCGGCCTCGCCGAGGAGAACATCCAGGCGCGCTGCCGCGGCATGACGCTCATGGCGATCTCCAACGCGGAGGGCCACCTCGTGCTGGCCACCGGCAACAAGAGCGAACTGGCCGTCGGCTATTCCACGATCTACGGAGACGCGGTCGGGGCGTTCGCGCCCATCCGGGACGTCGAGAAGTCCCGGGTGTGGGCCCTGGCGCGGTGGCGCAACAAGGTGGCGTCAGAGCGCGGCGAGACCCCGCCGATCCCGGAGAACTCCATCACCAAGGAGCCGTCCGCCGAGCTTCGCCCCGACCAGAAGGACAGCGACTCGCTGCCCGACTACGAGATCCTCGACGACATCCTGCGCCGCTACGTCGAACTCGACCAGGGCGTCGCCGAGATCTCGCAGGCCGGCTACGAACCCGACCTGATCCGCCGGGTCGCGCGTCTGGTGGACCGCGCCGAGTACAAGCGGCGGCAGTATCCGCTCGGCCCCAAGGTCACTCCCAAGGCGTTCGGCCGCGATCGTCGGATGCCGGTCACCAATCGGTGGCACGACCAGACCTGAGATCACCGCTCGATCCAAGGAAGTGGAGAGATGCCCGAGAGCACGGTGTACGGGGGCGGCGAGCCGCCCGCGGACAAGCCCCGCCGGAGGAAGGTCCGCATCCAGCACCTTGGTGAGATGCGCGACCGCGGCGAGAAGTTCGCCATGTTGACCACCTACGACTATCTGACCGCGCAGATCTTCGACACGGCCGGCGCGCACGCGCTGCTGATCGGCGACAGCGCCGCCAACGTCGTCTTCGGCCACGACTCGACGTTGCCGGTGGGGCTCACCGAGCTCGCCCCGCTCGTGGCGGCGGTGCGCCGGGGCGCGACGTCGGCGTTGGTCGTGGCAGATCTGCCGTTCGGCTCGTACGAGCGCTCACCCGAGCAGGCCTTCGATGCGGCGTCGGTGATGATGAAGGCCGGCGCCGAGGCCGTCAAGCTCGAGGGCGGAGTACACATGGCGCCGACGATCGAATTCCTCACGCGCCGCGGCATTCCCGTGATGGCACACATCGGATTCACGCCGCAGTCCGTCAACACCCTCGGCGGCAATCGGGTGCAGGGTCGCGGCGACGCAGACGCCGAGCGGATCCGCGCCGACGCCAAGGCCGTCGACACTGCCGGTGCCTTCTCGGTGGTGCTCGAGATGGTTCCCGCCGCCGTGGCGAAGCAGGTCACCGAGGCCAGTGGAATCCCCACCATCGGGATCGGCGCGGGCGCCGACTGCGACGGGCAGGTGCTCGTGTGGCAGGACATGGCGGGCCTCGCCCGTGGCCGCGTCGCACGCTTCGTCAAGCGCTACGCCGATCTGGGCGATCAGCTGGAGCACGCTGCAGCAGAGTACGTCTCGGAGGTCGCCTCCGGCGAGTTCCCCGGCCCGGAGCACACCTTCTGATGACGCCGGCGACCCGCGACTTCTATCCCGAGATCGAGCCGCACTCCACCGAGCTGCTCGACGTGGGCGACGGCCAGCAGCTGTACGTCGAATGCAGCGGTAACCCCGACGGCAAGCCGGCTGTGTTCGTGCACGGCGGGCCCGGCGGCGGCACCTCCCCCGCCGTACGCCGCTTCTTCGATCCCGCGGCCTACCGGATCGTGGTCTTCGACCAACGCGGGTGCGGGCAGTCGGTGCCGCATGTCGCGGACGCCGTAGGCGGATCGAACGGCACAGCCGGTGTCCTTGAAACGAATACCACGTCGAACCTGATCGCGGACATGGAGAGGATCCGCGAGCACCTGGGCATCGAGCGGTGGCTGGTGTTCGGGGGGTCGTGGGGCTCGACGCTGTCGCTGGCGTATGCGCAGGCGCACCCGGCGCGGGTCACAGAGCTGGTGCTGCGCGGCATCTTCCTGCTGCGGCGCAGCGAGATCGACTGGTACTACAACGATGGTGCCTCGCATATCTACCCGGACGCCTGGGAGGGCTACCTCGCGCCGCTGGCACCGGCAGACCGCGGCCCCAGCGTCGACAAGGTAACCGCGTACCACAGGCTGCTGCACTCCCCCGATCCCGAGGTCGCCACCGCCGCGGCGATCGCGTGGACCACATGGGAGAAGAGCACCAGCTACCTGATCAACACCCCGGAGAAGACCGCCGGGGCCGAGGATCCGCGGTACGCCTTGGCGTTCGCGCGGATCGAGAACCACTACTTCGTCAACCACGGCTTCCTCGACGAGGGCCAGCTGCTGCGCGACGTCGGGCGCATCGCCCGCATCCCCGGGGTGATCGTGCAGGGCCGATACGACGTGGTATGTCCGGCGCGCAGCGCGTGGGACCTGCACCGAGCGTGGCCGGCTGCGGAGTTGCACATCGTCCCCGACGCCGGTCACGCCTCGTTCGAGCCGGGGATCCGGACTCGGCTGCTCGAGGCGACCGACCGATTCCGAACGCGCTGAAGGACTCCCGGCATGAGTGAGCAGCTCGAGATCGAGACCAAATACGAGGTCGACGAGGACACGCCCGCCCCCGATCTCAGCGCCGCCGACGGTGTGGCTCGCACGACCGTCGACGAGGTGTTCCACCTCGCGGCGACCTACTACGACACCGAGGTACTGGACCTGGCCCGGCACCGGATCACGTTGCGGCGCAGGGTGGGCGGCAAGGACGACGGCTGGCACCTCAAGCTGCCTGCGGGCGCCGACCGGCGAGAGGTGAGCGCGCCGCTGTTTCCCGACGACCCGACCGCGCCCGCACCCGGCGACGGCGTCCCCGCCGAGCTCGCGGCGCGGGTGTTGGTGTACACCCGCGGCCGGGTGCTGGCGCCCGTCGCCATCGTCGAGAACGACCGGCACACCACGTACGCGTGGGACACCGAGGGCACTCTGCTGGGCGAACTGGCGGACGACCACGTGCACACCGTGTCGCTGCTCGATGACGGTGTCGAGAAGGCCTGGCGTGAATGGGAGTTCGAGGTCCCGGACACCGACGCCGGGCGGGTGGCGGCGCGCACCGTCGACCGCTTCCTGCGCGCGGCGGGCGGGCGCAGCCCGCACAGCGCGTCCAAGCTGGCGCGGGCGATCGACTCCGACCCCGCGCCGGTCGAACCGACCACCGTACGCAAGCCCACGAAAGCCGCGGCGAGCGAGCTGCTGGTGGCCGCGCTGGCGGGCTACCGGGACCGCCTGACCGCGAACGACCCCCTGGTGCGCGCTCGCGCCGACGACGCCCTACACCAGATGCGGGTCGCGACCCGGCAGTTGCGCAGCGCCCTCACCGAGTTCTCGGCGTACTTCTCCGGACCGGCGCCGGCGGCACTCTCATCCGAACTACGTTCCCTTGCATCAGTTCTCGGCGGCGTCCGGGATGCGGAGGTGTTGGCGGAACGGTTCTCCGCGCAAGCGGAGGCCGAGCCCGAGTTGGCCGCGGCCGTGGGATTGTTGGCGGCCGAGCAGCGGCGTCGCGAGGCCGCGGGCTGGTCGCGGGTCGACGCCTACCTCTCCGCGGACCGGTACTTCGCGCTGCTCGACGCCGTGGACGCGACCATCGCCGAGCCTCCCCTTGCCAAGCGCGCCGCGAGGCCGGCCGTGTCGACGCTGGCGCCGATGATCCACCGCCGGATCCGCGGGTTCGCCCGGGACGCTGACGACCTCTTGGCGGCGCCGGACGCTACCAACGACGATGTGCATGCGATCCGCAAGCGGGCCAAGCGACTCCGCTACGCGGCTGCGGTCGCGGAACCGGTACTGGGCAAGGCGATCCGCGCCGAGATCGTTGCCCTGGCCGCCGTGCAGACCCGGCTCGGCGAGTTCCAGGACGCCGCCATCGCCCGCGATGCGGTGGCCGAGGTGGATCTGAGCGGCGTCGCCCCGGCGACGGCGTTCCAACTCGGGCGCCTCGACGCCGTCGAGGAGCGACGGGCGGCCGACGCCCGGGCCTCCCTCCCCACGCTGCTTCGGCGCCTCGGCTGACGGACCCGAGCTCGGTTCCGTCCAGCCGGCATCGGGCCGACCGTCGGCCGACAGCGTAGGCTGGGAACCAAGAGGGTCGATATCCATCGAATCACGCGATGCTCCAACCCCCACCTATCGGCGTCGCATCACGGCGCCCACCGATTGGAGCGTCCCTCATGACGCAGTTGCCCCATGCCGCGCGGCCGACACCCCGCCTGCGGCTCTCCCCCGAGCCCGCCCCCGGCAGACAGACGCACGCCCGGTTCGACGGTGCCTGGTGGCCACGTACCCACGACCTCGAGGCCGAACTCGTCGACGTCATTCCGCTTCTCGATGCGCGGGTCACACGCGTCGAGCGGGTCTGCTATCCGATCGCCGACTGGACGGACACACCGAAGCGGCTGATGACAGGGCACCGTCGTCTCGACCTGGACGGCTACAACTATCAGGCCACCGGGACCGTGCGGTTCGCCGGCCCGGACGACACCGTGGTGCTCGCGGTGGTCGCACCCGAAGCGGAACCCGAGAGTGCCGCGTGGGAACTGCAGGCCGCCCTCGACAGCCACGAGCACCGGACCGCGGACGAGCTCTCCCGGGCAGCCGGGCCCGCATCCCGCGCGCAGGCGACCGACAGGTCGGCGACGGCGCAGTGGGAGAACGACGGTGGCGGCGGCGACCAGGCTCCGCTGGCGAGCGACTACATCCCCGCACCTTCACCGCTTGCGGGGTTGACGCGATGACCACCCTCCTGGCCTCTGCCGCCGCCGACCTGGTGCCGTCGTACTGATGGCGATCACGGACATCGCCGGCCTGGCGCATCTCACGGAGGACGACGTCGAACGCCTGCATTCGGAGCTGGAGGATCTGCGTATCCGGGTCCAGCGCTCCCTCGGCGCGGGCGACGCCGCCTACATCCGGCGGACCATCGCGGCGCAGCGGGCGCTCGAGGTCGTCGCCCGGACGCTCATCGCGACGACCCGCTCGCGGCGCGGCTGGGCGGTGGGAACGGCGGCCCTCGCGCTGGCGAAGATCATCGAGAACATGGAGATCGGCCACAACGTCTGCCACGGCCAGTGGGACTGGATGAACGATCCGGAGATCCACTCCACATCGTGGGAGTGGGACATGGTGGGCGTCTCCCGACACTGGCAGCTCTCGCACAACTTTCTGCACCACCGCTATACCAACGTCGTGGGCGTCGACGACGACCTGGGCTACGGGATCGCGCGAGTGACTCCGGATCAGGACTGGCGCCCTACAGATCTCGGCCAACCGGTGCGCGCAGTGCTGCTGGCGCTGCTGTTCGAATGGGGAATCGCACTGCAGGGCTACGACGCTGCGATCGCAGCCGCCGCCACCCCTCGGGCGCGTCGTGAGGTGCGACTGTCGTTGCTGCGCAAGGCGACGCGCCAAAGCGCCAAGGACTACCTCGTGTTCCCGCTACTCAGCCGCAACCGGTGGCGGCGTACCCTCGCGGCCGACGCGACGGCGAACATCATCCGGAACGTGTGGGCGTACCTCGTGATCAGCTGTGGCCACATCCCCGGCGAGGCCGCGAAGTTCGACCGCACTGTGCTGGACGACGAGACACCCGGCGAGTGGTACCTGCGACAGCTGCTCGGCTCCACCGACTTTCGCGCCGGGCCCGTGATGGGGTTCCTCAGCGGACACCTCAGCCACCAGGTCGAGCACCACCTGTTCCCCGATGCGCCGAGCAACCACCTCGCGGGCATCAAGCGAGCGGTCGACGCCATCTGTGCCCGCTACGGAGTACAGCGGCCGACGCACTCGCTGGGGCACCAGATCGTGGAATCACACCGACCGATCATGGTGCTGGCGCTGCCGTGAGGGCGGGCCGGCCCGGCCGGCTCCAGAACCGACGGGGCGGGCCCGGTCTCCCATGAGGAGACCGGGCCCGCCGCGCTGAGAACAGGTGGTCAGATGACCTTGACCGAAACGGCCTGCGGGCCGCGATCGCCGGCCTGCTCCTCGAAGCTGACGCGGTCGTTCTCGTTCAGGGTGCGGAAGCCCTGCCCGCCAACGATTCCCGAGAAGTGCACGAACAGATCCTTGCTACCGCTGTCGGGGGTGATGAAACCGAACCCCTTGTCGCCGTTGAACCACTTGACAGTTCCCTGAGCCATGAGGACTCCTTCAATACGTACCGGGACAGCACAAGACTGGCACCCGAGGCCAGCGGAGGAGAATCAACTCGGTGATGAATCTGTGAACCTGCCGCGCAGTTCTTCGCGAGCGAAGCCACTGAATGAAAACTTGACCACAACCAAAGTAGCACAACCACGGGGCCGCGCGCCATCCCAATGAGAGGGATTGCAGTCCAACAGGTTCCGAAAGGCGCGATCAGCCTGACCGCTCCGAGGGGGACGACACCCCGGATCCGATGAGGCGGTCGGCGAGACGCCCGCGTTCAGCGAGACGCGCGCGGCCCGACGGGGACGCGACGCACTCGACGCCGCGTGGCCGGGCCGACGGTGGCATCGTGACGGCGAGCTCGAGCCTGTGTGCCGGTCCGACACCTAGCAACGTGACCGTCCCCAGCCGGGCACGGAGATATCCGTGCAGCTCGATGCGGTCATCGTCGACAGTGCAGAACGGCGGCTGGACTCCCCAATCATTCAATCGATAGACGACTCGGTCCACCGCGGACATCTGGCCCGAGACCGCGTCGAGCAGCGTGGGCAACTCCCGCGCCAGGTCGCCCGACGCCGGGCACCACAGCCCGTCGAGGACGCCGATCGACGTGGGGAATCGCTCGATTCGCAGCAGGGAGCGGTACGTATGGTCGGGACGTGCATAGTCGATGGACGGCGTCATATGCCGCTCCGTTTCTCCCGCCGTCGGGGCGGGGTGGTATCGGCGTCGGACATAGCCGACGCCGTAGGTAACGGGGATTCGTGTGGGCGGACGCTCGCCGAAGCATCCGGGCTTGCCGGACGTGCGGCGCGCCTCCGCCGCTGCGCCTATCGGGATACCTACCTGCAGGAGCGCATGCTCACTGGAAAGAGGCAGTTGCCCACCCGGGTACGCCCACGGTCACGCCCACGAGGACGCCCATGTGGGCGCCACTTGCCATCCACCGTACGCGACGGCGCATCGCGACGACAATCGCCTGTCGCGGCCGGAGCCGAGCCCGCGGGTCACGGCGGAAGGGCACGTACGTCGAGAACCCGAGCCGGCGAGTGGCAGTGTCGATGAATGACATGTGTCGCGGATCACATAGTGGGGTCGCTCGTCAGCATCCCAGCTCCGGATCGGATGCATCGCCGCCGGCGTGCGGCACCCGTCGCCGCCGGGATCGTTCACCTAGTCCAGCCGGCGGCGCAGGAGCAGGAGCGAGGTCATCTGCTGCTCCGCGGTCGAGGCGGGAACCTCGGGCGCGACGAGCCCGAACACGACTGTGGAGTCGGGACCGATGAAGCTGATGTAGCCGTGCGGGTTGTCCCGACTACCGTCCAGGTCGGTGATCGCACCGCAGAGATGCAGTTCCGGGCCGGCCGGCCGCCAGTCGAGGCTGCTGTACTGCACCCGGGCCAGCGACCGGAGGCGCGTTCCGAGCACGGGGACGATCAGGGGCAGTTCCTCGCCCAGTTCCCGGCAGCGGGGCCACCAGACACCGTCGACCACCGCCGCCACCGAACTGCGCCGCGCGAGCCGCAATCGCCCCCGAGTTCCCGCACACGTCCCGGTCGCCGAGGGCATCATCGAGAGGCTCCATCCGGGGTCGCATTGACGCGGCCCGCTACGCGAGAGCCCGGGGCATCACTGAATTCGATGCCCGACAGCCTCTCTCACGAGCCTACGCGCCGGCCCCCCGGACCGTCGGTCAAAGGCCCGCAATCGGCTTGAGCCGGGCCAGGATCGGGCCCGCCGTGTACGACGTGTGCGCGTTCAGCCCGATGCTCATCAGATCACCTGTCCACTGGCACACCGGATCTCCGTTCGTGCAGATCGACAGCGTGTGTGCGCCGATCCGCGGCGGCAGGTCGCCGGGAACGGCTCCGGCCACCACGGCAGCGCGCGCCATGCCCTGCCCGCCGCGGGCGGATCCCATACTGATGACGGTGTCCCCCGGGAGCCGGTCGGGGTCGGCGATGAGCGCCGCGGCGGCGATCTGGGGGCGGTCACCGAGCCGCTGCAGGGCGCGGTGCACGGCGGCGGCACCCTGCGAGTAGCCGATCAGCACGACACGAGTCGACGGGCATGCCCGGGTGACGATCCCGAAGTCCCCCTGCGTGTCGGCGGCACCGGTCTCGATGCTGGCGAGGAACGGGCCGATCCCTGAGATGTCCTGTGGCACCGCCGCGGCGGGGTAGTGCACGGCGCGCACTGTCGCCGTCTTGCCCTCCGCGCGGGCGGATGCGGCGAAGCCGTCCGCGACACCCGCCACCAGTGGACCCAGGCCGCCGTCCTCGCCGCCTTCTCCCGAGCCGGCGGCGCCGATCACGGTGTAGTCGGCGCACACGGGGGCTGCGGACGCGGCAGCAGCCAGCCCGGGGACCACCGGTGCGACGAGGACGGTGGCGGCGAGAGCGGGTGCGCCGACCAGGGCGGCGAGCGTTGCTGACACGGATCGGCGATACTTCATGGGGCCAAAGTACCGTCTGCGTGGCCGCGGCGCGCTTCGTCAGACATTTTCCGCGTCTTGCGCTTTGACGCCCGCGGGCGACATGTCGGGCTGGTAGTCGAACGCGACCTTCCGGGCCGCGACGTCGGCTCTGGCCAGCCGCACCGTGATCGCGCGACCCTCGGGCGGGTCACCCGCGCACTTCGCTATCACCGCCGGCTGCTCGACGAACACCTGGTCGCCGCGCATCACGGTGGCGGCGAACCTCTCGCCGACCCGACCGGCCAGGATCGTCGCCTCCGTGAGGTCGATGCAGGCGCGCCCCACCTTGGCGGACAGCGAGTCGGTGGCATGCATCGTCTCCGCGATCTGGACGAGCGAACTCCGAACCCAATCCGGCACGGGCGCAGAAGCACTCACCGCCAGACACACCTCCGTAGCGAACCTGTCTCCGAGCCGCCGCAGGGGCGCGGTCACGTGCGCATACGGCGCGCCGACTCCGGCGTGCAGGGGCTGCTCGGGCACGGCACCGTCGAACGGTGCGTAACCCGCCCCGCGCAGCAGCGACACGGCGTCGGCCATCACGGCGAGCCCGCGCGGGGTAGACACGTCGACGCCGTCGAGGAACTCCCCCACCGATGTGGACTCCGGCCAGTCGAAGCCGAGGGCCGCGGCGCTGCGGCGCAGCGCTGTCACCGTCTTCGCATCGGCGGGCGGCAGCGTGCGCAGGACCCCCACCCCGGCCCGCAGCATGAGCTGCGCCGCACACATGCCGGTGAGCAGGGAGATCTGCGCGTTCCACTCGTCGAACGCGGTGCGCGGCTCGATCCGCAGCTCCCACCCGTCATCGCCGCGCACGGCCTCCTGCTCGGGTAGCCGGAGGTCGACGGAGCCGTGCGCGCGCCCCCACGCCGCGCGCAACCGCCCCACGTCGGCCAGTGCCTCGACCGAGGGATGCAGCCGCCCGGACTCCCAGTCCGCCTGCACACCGTGATAGTCCAGCCGTGCCACCGAGCGCACGCGGGCCCGATCGACGCGGGCCGACACCACCTCGCCGGCGCGATCGAGCCGGATCTCCCATAGTGCGGCAGGTCGATCCTGCTGCGGCAGCAGCGATCCCGCCCCCTCGGACAACGACAGTGGATGCAGCGGCACGGAACCGTCCGGGAGGTAATAGGTCTGGCCGCGCCGCCGGGTCTCGAGATCGAGGGCACCGCCCGGCGTGACCAGTGCTGCGACGTCGGCGATCGCGTAGTACACGGTGTACCCCGCCGAATCGGCCGCGATGTACATCGCCTGGTCGAGGTCGCACGAGCCGGGCGGGTCGATGGTGACGAGCGGCAGGTCGGCACGATCGCGGCGCCCGATCGCGAACCTGTCGGCCGCGGTGTCCGCCTCCCTCTGCTCAGCAGGCCCGAACACCTCGGTCAGCGCGAACTCGTCACGGACGGCCTGGAAGTCGACGTCGCACACGGCGTCGATCCTCGCACGACGGAACCGCCTCAGGAGGCGGCCGGGAGAAGCGGTGTCACGCACATCGGCGCGGCGGTCCGGGTCCCGCCCGGGTCGTCCTGCACCAGCCACACGAACAACGTGTCGCCGTCGCGGCGCCGTAGCAGCCGCGGCGCGTCCGCCAGCGTCAGGGGCGAATCGTGCTCGACGATGCCCCGCAGCGGCAGCATGTCGCGCAGGTCCGGATACCCGGACAGCGCGTGCTCGAGCGCGGTCCAGTAGACCGCGTTGTTGACGTGGTCGAAGAAGTCCACATCGGTGCTGCGCAGCACGAACGGGACCTCCTCGGCATCCGGGTGCGGGGTGGGATCCAGGAGCCGCTTCCATCGCAGTACGCCGGGCCCGGCCGCGACCCCGAAGCGGGCGACGAACTCGTCGGACATCCGGGTCGGGGTACCGGTCTCGGTGTTGAAGCAGATCCAGAACGCCTCGGTCTCCACCCGGGTCCCGGCCTCGCCGCGCAGGTCGATGCGCACGTCACACCACCGCGAACCCATGCGAGACGCCCACCGTTCGAGTGTCAGGCGCTCCGGCCACGAGCCGTTCGCGTGGATGTCGATGACGGTGCGCCGTGCTATCCACGCGTTATGCGAGTCGTAGAAGCCGGCCGCGACCAGGTGGTCCTGGCCGGTGTCCTGCAGGTAGCGCGCGACACCGTCGAACTTGATGCCGTTGTCCGGGCGCACTGCGTCGGCGCGGACGGTCCGTTCGGTACGGAAGACGGTGTGGTCTGAGCGCAGCGCGGGATCCGACGGTGGCGGGCTGAGCGGCTGTCCGATCACGTCGCCGAGTCTTCCACACGCTGCTGTGCCTGCCGGGCCGCGAGCGCGAGCGCGTCCTGTTCGGCGTGCTCAGCGCGGTAGGCACGCCCGCCCCCGTTGAGCCCGAACAGCCGCTTGCTCCACAGCAGCCACACCACCGCGGCGATGTTGATGGCGAGCGCGATGGCCTTGAACGCCGTCACCTTCTCGAGGATCTCGTAGATCTCGAGCGGCAGGAACACGCTGGTCGCCACCACCGCGAAGTACTCGCCCCAGCGGTGGCCCAGCCACAGCCCCGCCGCCTCGACGAGCTCGATCAGCGCGTACGCCGCGAGCCCGAGCGCGACCCATGTCAGCGCGGTGGACGATAGGGAGAACGCCTTGTCGATCTCGTGGATGATCTTGGAGTGGTCGGGGTTCCACCCGAACTGGTCGGCCAGCGGCCGCACGAGCGGGAGATCCCGATCGAACGCCGCCTGGAGGTGCTGACGCGAGCCGCGCACCTTGAACACGCCCACCGCGAGCAGCGTGAAGATCAGGGTCCGGATGATCCGCTCGCACGCCAGCAGTCGCGTGATGAAGCGGTCCCGGATCGCGCGGCCGCGCAGCACCGTCGGGGCCTGGGAGCGGGGCCCGGTCGCCGCGGCCGGTCCGACCACGAACGAGTCACAGCGCAGGCAGCGCCACGCCTCGCCGTGCGCCGTGTCGACGCGCAGGCGCTCGCGCAGTTCGGGCTCGTCGGGGGCGTAGGTGACGTGGCCATGCAGCCCGCACGCCCGCAGTCCGATATCCATCCGGCGAACCTAGCAACCCGCGCATGACCAGCGCCGTCAGCGCGAGCCGCGCCCCGGGACGAATCGCCCAGACCGCTACAGACCCGACACCTGCGCGCGGGCCGGACCCGCTGCGATGCCGTCGGCGAGATCGAGACCTTCACTGGAGCGGGAAGTGTTGTCACGCAATGTCTTCGCATGACGGCGTGGCGGGCGCCGTGAGCTCTCCTAGGGCTGAAGCGCGTTCATGTAGTCCTGCCAGCGCGTCACCTTGCCGTCGCGACGGGTGATGAACCCGATGTAGCTGAGATCCCTGGGCGTGCCATCCGGGCGTCGGTGACGGCCGGTGGCCTGGACGATCGTCTCGTCGCCGACCTCGCGCACCTGAACGTCCTCGAACGGTCCGAACACGATGTGCCCCGGGAGCTGGCGCATATAGGCCGCGATGGCTTCGCGGCCCTCGAGCCGGCGAACCTGCCCCTCGGACGCCCACGGGAACTCGTGGACGGCATCGGGAGCGTAGATGGTCCGGTGCGTCGCGGCCGCCCGCCCGCCTCCCCCTCGCGCATACTCGCCGCTGCCGATGTCCTTCTCGCTGATGCCGACGTCCCGCAGACGGTGACGATGGATCACATCGCCGCCGCAGCCGGCGTTGGAAAGGGAACCCTGTTCCGAGCGTTCCGCAGCCGCGACGGCCTCCTCGACGCGCTGTGGACCGGGAAGCTCGCGGCCCTACGCGAGGCCGTAGAGGAAGGCACGGAGCCGCTCGGCCCCGGCACGCCGTCGCGCGAACGGATCGTGGCGTTCCTCGACGCACTGCTCAGCTTCAAGCTCGCGAACCGCCACCTCATTCGCATGCGCCCGAAGAGCCCCGTCGGAGTACGTCAGGCGACGAGCTACAAGTGGTCGCACGGTCTACTCCGGGCCCTGATCGACGACGCCGCTCCCTGGGCGACCGCGGACGACTCGGGTTACGCGGCCCACGTCCTGCTTGCGGCGCTGGATATCGATCTCCTCGAGGAGCTACTCGGCTCCGGACGAGCGCCAGAGGACATCCGACGCTCACAGGCTGCGCTCGCGCTCGCGATCATCGACGGAGCCCAGGCGGGCGGTTGGGGCGGACGAGCTGACGTGTAAGCCGGATCCTGTCCCGGCCGAAGCCGGGGGCGACCATCCATCTGGGCACACCGTCGCCGGGTGCCTCGAGCGGTCCACCCGCGCGCTCGGGCGAGCAGCCCTCTTTCACGCGCGCAGCAGCACCGTCGGCCCGCAGGCCGCTGGTGCCGCCTTCGACCTTGCTCCGGGTGGGGTTTACCGAGCCGCTCCGGTCACCCGGAGCGCTGGTGCGCTCTTACCGCACCGTTTCACCCTTACCCGCCCCGAGAGGCGGGCGGTCTGTTCTCTGTGGCACTGTCCCGCGGGTCACCCCGGGTTGCCGTTAGCAACCACCCTGCCCTGTGGAGTCCGGACTTTCCTCGACGCGGGCTGCGCTGGTGGGCCAGCCGTTCCCGATCGCCGCGGCCGCCCGGTCAGCTCGTCCGCGCTATGCAGCGTAGTCCAGCCCACCCGGTGCGCCCGAATCAGCTCCGGCCGGCGTCCGGCCCCCACGCCGCGAGCGCCGCGGACTCGATGACGCTCACGACCGCGTAGAGGGCGATCGACACCACCACGCCCACGAAGGCCAGAGCCCACACCTCGGTGGAGTGCCCCAGCCCGTGCGCGGTGGCGATCAGGCCGCCGAAACCGCTGAAACCGGAGATCCATTCGCCGAGCATCGCGCCGACCATCGCACCGGGCACCGAGATGCGCACGGCGGCGAGGAGGTTGGGCAGCGCGGACGGGATCTGCACCCGCACCAGCGCCGACAGGCGTCCGCCGCCGTTCACCCGGATCACGTCGAGCGCCTCCGGCGCGGCGGACCGCAGGCCGAGCACGATGTTGATCAGCGCCGGGAACAGCACGACGATCGTCCCCACCAGGGTGATCGCCACCTTCGTGTGCCCGAAGATCAGCAGGATCAGCGGCGCCATCGCAACCAGCGGCACCGAGCGCAGCAGCATCGCGATGGGCATGAAGGCGAACTCGAACGCGTCGAACAGCACGAACAGCGACGCGACCACGAGCGCCACCACCATGCCGACGACGAAGCCCAGCGCGGCGTCGGTGAGCGTGGTCCACAGCGCGCTCAGCGCATCCGACCGGGCCTGCCCCGCGGTCTGACTCTGCGGCCGCACGCCCAGCCTGGGGTGGTTGTCGAAGAAGAAGTTCCACACGTCGGCGGGGGTCTTGCCGACCAGGGGGTCGATGGAGAAGATCTTCAGCCCCGCCCACCAGATCACCAGCAGCACCACGATCGAGACCACCACGACCAGGGCCGACCATCCCACCCGGCGGCCCACGGCGCCCGCGACCGAGCCGGTCCGCGCGTCGTCGACCGTCCCGGGCGCCGACGGTGCCGGGGCCGCCGTGGGCGCCTCCGCGTCCGACTGCGCCGGGGCGGTCACTGCGCGGCTCCGGCCATGGCGCCCCACGGTGTGACGAGCCGCGCGATTCCGGCCACCAGTAGGTAGCCGATGCCGGCGACGGCGCCGCTGGTGAGCGCGATCCACCACAGCACGTCCGACTGCAGGTGGCTCTGCGCCGAGATCAGGGCTACGCCCACCGAGTCGTCACCGCCACCGCCGACGAACTCGCCGAGCACGGCGCCGAGGAACGCCGCCGGAGCCGCGATCTTCAGCGCGGCGAAGATGTTGGGCAGCGCCGTGATGACCCGTACCTTCCGCAGCTGGGTGAGGTATCCCCCGCCGTACGCGGTGATGACGTCCAGGCTGGCCGACGACGCCGAGCGCAGGCCCACGAGGGTCCCGACGACCGTGGTGAAGAACGGGGCCATCGCGGCCAGGATGATCGGCGGGACGTGGCTGCCGAGCGGCGCGGCCTCGACCAGGATCGCGCCGATCGCGACCGGCGGCAGGCAGTAGCTGACGATGGCGACCTGATTCGCGACCTCGCTGAGCCGCGGCACGAGCAGCACCAGCGCGGCCGCCGCGAGCGCGAGCAGGTCGCCCCACAGGAATCCCCAGAGCGCCTCGGCCGTGGTGGGCGCGAAGTCGGCCCGAAGCGTCACCCAGTCTGCGCCGCTGCCGTAGTGCCTCACCACCGACCAGGGGGTGGGGATGGCGTGGTCGGTGGTGTACAGCGTCTGCGACGCGAGCCACCACAGCAGCACGATCACGATCAGCCCGATTCCGCCGCCCACCCAGCGCCGGACCTGCGGCGAGGTGGACAGCGCGGCCGGCGTCACCGTCCGGCCCCCGCCCCGTCTGCGCCGCCCCGCCCGAACAGGATCTCGGAGATGCGGTCGTGCAGGTCGTGGAACTCGGGGGTGCGCATCATGTCGGGCGTGCGCGGGCGCGGCAGGTCGATCTCGACGATCTCGGCGATCCGGCCGGGCCGCGGGCTCATCACGGCGACCACGTCGGACAGGAAGATCGCCTCCGCGATGCCGTGGGTGACCATGAGCGTGGTGGCGGGCCGCTCGGTCCAGATCCGCAGCAGCTCGACGTTGAGCCGCTGGCGGGTCATGTCGTCTAGGGCGCCGAACGGCTCGTCGAGCAGCATCACCGTCGGCTTCACCACCAGGCAGCGCGCGATCGCGACGCGCTGCCGCATCCCGCCGGACAGCTGCGCCGGCTTGGCCTTCTCGAATCCGGTGAGGCCGACGAGCTCGACCAGGTCGGCGATCAGTCCGGGCTCGGGCTTGATCCCGGCCACCTCGAGCGGCAACCGGATGTTCTTCTCGACGGAGCGCCACGGCAGCAGCGCCGCCTGCTGGAACGCGATGCCCAGCTCGTGGTCGCGCTGGATCTCGCCGACGGACCGGCCGTTCACGAGAACCGCGCCGGCGGTGGGCTGTTCGAGCCCGGCCAGGATCCGCAGGATCGTCGACTTGCCGCACCCCGACGGGCCGAGCAGCGCGAGGAAGGAGTTCTCACGCGTGCCGAGGCTGACGTCGTCGACGGCCGTGACCGAGCGCCGGCCCAGGCGGAACGACTTGGTCAGCCCGGAGATGCTGACCCCGGTGGCGGCAAGGGGTTCGGCGGCCGGGCTCGCGGTGCTCAACGGCGCGCTGACGGTGGCCGACGGCGCCGGATCATGATGGGACACTTCGGTCATGGGATTCAGCCGATCAGTTCCGGATGCTCCTTGTAGACCTCCGCCAACAGCGACATATCGAACAGCTGCCCGCCGGTGATCGTGATCCCCTCGGCCGCAACCGCTTTGATGATCTTCGCCTGCAGGTCACCGGTCAGGGTGAACAGGCCGTTCTTCTTCGTGTCGGCCGAGACCACGAGCGCGTTCTGCGCGGTGGCCTCCTTCGTCTGCTCGGGCACCGTCAGCTTCTGGTCCTTGCCGTACACGGTCACCGCCAGCCGCGCCGCCTCGGCGGGCGAGGCCACCGCGTCCTTCCACCCCTTGATCTCGGCGAGCAGGAACGCCTTGAGCATGTCCCGCTTGGTGTCGATCGTCTTCTGCAGCACGGTGAACGTCTCGGCGGTCAGCGGCAGTCCGTTGTCGGCGAACCCCAGGGTGACGGGCGTGAGCTTCGCGGCCTCCACGAGGAACGGCTCGTTGGTCAGGTAGGCCATGTAGCCGTCCTGATGGCCCGCGATCAGCTCGTCGGGGGTGAACCCGGCGCTGACGATCTTCATATCGCCGGCGCTGAGGCCGTTGGCCTTCAGGAAGCCGGCGAAGATGCCCTGGTTGGGGCCGGGTTGGATGGCGATCGTCTTGCCCTTGAGGTCCGCGGGCGTGCGGATCGGCTTGTGCTCGGCGATCGACAGGATGCAGAAGGGGTTCTTCTGGTAGGTGCTGCCGATGATCTTGAGCGGCGTGCCGCTGTCGGTGATGTGCCGGGCCGTGGAGTCCGGCGCCGAGAGGCCGACGGTGACCTTGCCGGTCGCGACGGCCTGGTCGATGTCAGTGGTGCCGCCGTTGTTGGCGACCAGATCGACCGACGAGAAGCCGGCCGCCTTGTAGTACCCCTTGGAGTCGGCGAAGAACTCGCCCGCGAACTCGATGTTCTTGATCCACGAGAGCTGCACCGAGATGTCGCCGAACGCCCCCGCGCCCCCCGTGCTGCTCGAGGAGACCGCCGCGGACCCGCTGCTACTGGACGAGCAGGCCGCCAGCAGCGGGCCTGCCGCGGCCAGCGCGCCGAGGCCGAGTCCCCCACGGAGCAGAGCGCGGCGGCTCAGGGGGCGTAGGGCGACGGAAAGGTGTTCGTCGGACATGGAGCTCCTCGGCGGTCGGCGTTGCGGAACCCCGGCGAACGCTCCGGGTGATTCGCACGCTAGAACCGCGTCGTTTCGCCGGTGTTACCCCGCAGCGTCGGCCGGATGACGCCCTACCCGCCGAGCTGCGCGGTCCGGTTGACCAGCCGCACCGACGCACCACCGTCGGGGTAGAACTCGACGATCGACACCGACGCCAGGTCGAGGTGCATCCGGTACAGGACGTCCGCGGTGCCGCCGAGCGCGATCCGCAGCATCGTCTTGATCGGGGTCACGTGGGAGACGGCGAGCACGGTCTGCGCCGGGTGATCGGCGACCAGCCGGTCGCGCAGGGCGGTGACCCGCACGAGCACCTCGTCGAAGCTCTCGCCGCCGGGGGCGGGCACCGTCGGGTCGGCGAGCCAGCGGGCGTGCAGCTCGGGATCCCGCTCGCGCGCCGCCGGGAACGAGAGCCCTTCCCAGCCACCGAAATCCGTCTCGATCAGCAGAGGTTCGACGGTGACGTGCAGCCCGCGCGGACCGGCCACGGCAGCGGCGGTCTCGCGGGCGCGTCCGAGCGGTGACGTGTATGCGACGTCGATGGGTACTCCGCCGAGTTGCTCCGCCGCGGCGGCGGCCTGCGCCCGGCCGATCTCGGTGAGCGGCGGATCCCCGTGGCCTGAGTACAGCCGGCGCACGGACGCGGCGGTCTGGCCGTGCCGCAACAGGATCAGCCGGGTGGGCTCGTGCGCGGAGACGGTCCACCCGCCGCGCTGCGCTGCCGAGGTCACTCGGCGGGCTTCGCCTGCGCGAGGCCGGACTCGTTGGTGCGCACGAGGATCGCGCCGCATTCGTCGCAGTTGACCACCACGTCGGCGAGCGCGCGGGTCACGCGGTCGAGGAAGCCCCGGTCCAGCTCGATCCGGCACGCGCCGCACCGCCTGGCGCGCAGCAGCCCGGCCCCCACCCCACTCGCGGAGCGCCGCCGCTCGTACTCGGCGACCAGGTCGGCGGGGAGTTGACCTAGGAGCGCGCCGCGGTCGCGCTCGATCCGCCCACGCGCGGCCTCGATGTCCTCGAGCGCCTCCGCGCGGCGGCCCAGGGCGGCGTCGATCTTGTCGTTGGTGGCGTTCACGGTGGCCTCGGCGCGCTGCTGCTCGAGCTCGACCGCCTCGCGTCGCTCCATCAGCTCCAGCTCGGAGTCCTCGAGTGCCGACTGCCGCCGCTCGAGGCTGCGCAACTCGTGCTCCAGCTCGGACAGCTGCTTGGAGCCTACGGTGCCGGCCTGCAGCAACGCCCGGTCCTTCTCCTCGCGGAAACGGGTCTGCTCGACCTCCTTCTCCAGCTTCGCGATGTCGCGGTCGAGGTCCTCCACCAGGATCGATACCCGCACCGACTCGTCCCGCTCGGCGCTGGCGGCCTTCTGCAACTCGGCGATCTCCGCGTCCTCCGGGAGGTTCCGCGAACGGTGGGCCAGGCGAGCCGTCTCGGAGTCGAGCTCGGCGAGGTCCAGCAGCTTCCGCTGTACAGCGGGATCGGCGTTCATTCGGTCCACCTTACTGACCCGCAGCCGCCCCCACGCGCAACATGTGCACCCGACCGTCGGCCCGCCGCAACATGTGCACCCGACCGTCGGCGCTCGGGCCGACGGTCGGGTGCACATGTTGGGTCAGGAGACGTACACCGTGAAGGGGTCCGTGGGGCGGGTGAACACGTCGACGGCCAGGTCGGGCGCCAGCAGCTCGGCGACCACCATGCACCAGGGGAACTCGGTGGCCCAGTGTCCGGCGTCGAGCACGGGGCAGCCACCGGCACGCAGGTGTTCGTCGACGGGGTGGTGCCGCAGGTCACCGGTCACGTACGCATCCACCGGGAGCCGGCGCACCGCGCCGAGCAGCGAGTCGCCGGCGCCGCCGCATACGGCGACGGTGCGCACCACGGCATCGCCGGGTCCGGCGGCCCGCACCGGCACGCCGAGGGCAGCGGCTACGGACGCGGCGAACTCCGGCAGCGACACCGGGACGGGCAGCACACCGATCCGTCCCAGCCCCCACTCACGTTCCCGCGCAGCGAGTTCCACCACATCGAACGCGGGCTCCTCGTAGGGGTGCGCCGCACGCAACGCCGCCAGGACGGCTGCGCCGGCCGCACGGGGTGCGACGAACTCCGCGCGGGTCTCGGCGACAGTCTCCAGCCGGCCGGACGTGCCGATGGCGGGGTTCGCTCCCGCGCCGGGGCGGAACTGCCCGGCACCGTCGACGCGCCAGGCGCACTCGGAGTACTCCCCCACCCGGCCCGCACCGGCGGCGAACACGGCGGCCAGGACCGCGTCGGTATCGGCGAGCGGCACCTTGACGTTCCACGCGTCCAGCGGCTCGGCGTCGCCGAGGTACTCGATCGGACCGGTCACCTCGAGTGCCAACGCCGCGGCGAGGGCGTCGCCCACGCCCCCGCGGGCCCGGTCCGCGTTGGTGTGCGCGGTGTAGAGCGCGCAGCCGCCCGCGATGAGTCGGTGGATCAGCGCGCCCTTCGGCGTCGAGACGGCGACGGTGTCCACGCCGCGCAGTAGCAGCGGGTGGTGCGCCACGATCAGCTCGGCGCCGCTGGCGAGCGCGGCGTCCACCACGTCGGCGGTCACGTCCACGCAGGCGAGCACCCGCGTCACGTCGGCGGCGGGGTCGCCGCACACCAGCCCGACGCTGTCCCAGTCCTCGGCGAGCCGCGGCGGGTACGCCTCTTCCAACACATCGATGACGGCTGTCAGCTGCACGTGGTACAGGATAGATACGTGACCAACGGCTTCGCTCGCACGCCGCGGGACGGGCAGCGCCCGCTGCACGTCACGTTCGTGTGCACCGGCAACATCTGCCGCTCGCCCATAGCGCGCATCGTCTACCAGGCCGCCGTCGACGACGCCGGGCTCTCCGACAGGGTGCGGGTGACCAGCGCCGGGACCAGCGGATGGCACGCGGGCGACCCCGCAGACCCCCGCGCGCGGGAGGTGCTCGCGGCCCATGGGTACCCCACCGATCACACCGCCACCGAGGTCGGCGACGACCACCTGGCGGCCGACCTGGTGGTGGCGTTGCACACGTCTCATGTGCACGAGCTGCGGGCCCTGGGGGTCCCGGACGAACGGCTACGCCTGCTGCGTTCGTTCGACCCCGCTGCGCCCGTGCCCGACGTCCCCGATCCCTACTACGGGCAGCTCGAGGACTACGAGACCACCCTTGCACAGGTCGAGGCCTCGATGCCGGGGCTGATGACATGGACGAGGGGCAACATTGGCTGACCACAGGATCGCTCAATACGCGCGGGTGGTGTTCCAGCCGCGGTGGATCGCGCTCGCCCTGTTCGTGGTGGGCTTCACCGCGCTGTGCTGGTCAGTTCTCGCGCCGTGGCAGCTGGGCAAGAACGTCACCACCAGCCACCGCAACCAACAGATCGCCGACTCGGTGAACGCGGCGCCGGTGCCCGCGGCGCAGTTGCTCCGGGGTGTCACCACCGTGGGGTCGACGCTGGAGTGGCGCAAGGTCACGATCACGGGGCACTATCTCGACGACAAGGAGGTGGTGGCTCGCCTGCGTACCTGGGACGGCGATCCGGCATACGAGATCCTCACCCCGTTCGCGGCCTCGGATGGCACCGACTACCTCGTCGACCGCGGCTTCGTGAAGACCGCGTCGGGCGACACCGTTCCGGCGTACGACGCGGCCCCGACGGGCACCGTCACACTCGTCGCGCGGATCCGCAAGTCGGAGGGCACGGGCGCCGGCCGCGGCGTGCGCGAGGAGGCCGGGCACCTGCAGGCCGGGTCGATCGACCCGGACACCGTGGGCCACGCCGTCGGGCTCGACCTGGCGCCCGGCTACCTCAACCTGAGCGACAGCCAACCCGGCGGGCTGGGCACGGTCCCGCTGCCGCAGCTCGACGCGGGCCCGTACCTCTCGTACGGCCTGCAGTGGCTGGCGTTCGGGATCATGGCCCCCGGGGCGCTCGGCTACTTCATCTTCAGCGAGGTCAAGCGGCGGCGCGAGGAGCGGGCGGTGATGGCCGCAGCGGAGGGCTCCGGCGCGCCGGAGCCCTCCGCAGACGGCGACGGTGCCGGATCTGTCCCCGCGGAACCGGTCCGCGAGGTCACGCCCGAGGAGGCACGCGCCGCCCGGCTCGCCGACCGGTACGGCCGGCGGGGCTGAGCGCCGCCCGCGCGGAACGCCGGAGCCGGGGCGCCGCCCGGCGTAGGGCGACGACGGTGACCAGCGCGCCCAACTCCACGACCAGCGACAGCCGTGCGGCACGCCGCAGGTCGGCCGGCTCGGGCGGGCGGCCGTCGCCGAGGACCGGCCGCATCTCCACGCCGTGCCGGTACTGCGTCCGGCCGCCGAGACGCAGGCCCAGCGCGCCCGCCGCCGTCGCCTCCGCGACACCGGCGTTGGGGCTCGGATGGCGGTGCGCGTCGCGACGCCACGCCAGCGCCGCAGCCGACGGTGAGCCGCCCACCACCGGGGCGGCGGCCACCGTCAGGACCCCCGTGAGGCGGGCGGGCAGATAGTTGGCCACGTCGTCGAGTCGCGCAGCGGCCCAACCGAAGTTCTCGTATCGGTCGTTGTGGTAGCCGATCATGGCGTCGAGGGTGTTGACGGCGCGGTACCCGAGCAGCCCCGGCAGGCCGAGCGCGGCGCCCCACAGCAGCGGCGCGACCGCGGCGTCGGAGGTGTTCTCCGCCAGCGACTCCAGCGCCGCGCGGGCGAGCCCTCCGCCGTCGAGCACCGACGGGTCGCGACCGCACAGCGACGGCAGCAGCTCGCGGGCGCCGTCGACGTCCCCCCGCCCCAGCCGGTCTCCGAGGCGGGTGGCGACCGCCCGCAGGCCCGCGCCGCCGAGCACGGTCCAGGTACCGATCGTGATGGCGCCGGGCACCTTTCGCAGCCCGTAGCCCAACCCGGCGGCGCCGCCCACCAGTACCGCCGTATACGCCGCGCCCGCCAGGCGGGAGTCGGCGTAGAGGACCTCCTCGAGTCGGGCTGCTACGGTGCCGAACCCGGCGACGGGGTGGTAGTGGCGCGGATCGCGCAGCGCCTCGTCCGCCGCGACCCCCGCTGCCAGCGCGCCTCCGACCGTCATGGCGGCCACGCTAGCAACCGGATGTCAGGCGCCCAGTTTCGCCTTGATCGCCTCGACGTCCTCAAGCAACTGGGCGACGGCGTCGACGAGGGTGTGACCGCCCAGCTGCGGCCAGCCCGGGTACGACTGCTGCACATCCAGACGCCCGTCGGCGGTGTACACATCGTTCCGCGCGCCGGTGAGCTGCTCGCGCACCGTCTTGGTGTCGGTTATCTCTGGGCCGATGTAGCCCGTGACGAAGTCTGTGAAGTACTTCTGCGTGAGCGGCACATCGGGGTTCGGTCCGGTCATCACGCCTCCCTTCGGTCGATACGACCACTGGCCGTAATCGGTTGTCAGTGCCCAGTCGACGTCGCACTGCACGCCGTCGACGTCCGCGTAGCCGGCCTCGTTGTCCTGCAGGATCGCGATGCGCTGGTCCTGCTGTCCGCCCGACCATGCCTGGGTCTGCCAGGCGTAGGCGGCGACACCGTCGTTCAGGGCCCGCGAGACGACCCAATAGCCGCCGTACACACCGACGTTGGCGGGACCCAGGACCGACGCGCACCCCTGCAGGTACGCGTCGATCGGCGTCTGCTGCGCGGGTGTCGCGTCGAAGTCGGCGGAGAAGTAGATCGGCCGGTCGCTCCGGCCCCCACACGAGAGCACCTGTCGGATCGCTGCATTCGCGTCGGCGACCCCGGCGCTGTAGCCGTCCAACATGCGGTCGGCGGTGGTCTCCCAGTTCGACACGATGTCGATCCCGGCGGCGCGCAAAGCATCCGCCTCACCGGGCAACAGCTGCTTGCCGGGCAACGCCGCGCCACCGTCGGACAGGTACCGACACACGAAACCCACCCCAGCGGCGGCGATGTCGGCGGGCTCCGGGCGACCGCCCGCGTAATCCAAGCCCTTGATCACCGCACACCTTCTCTCACGCCCAGTCGGTGACCGCCTTGGCGAGCAGGTCGATCCCCGAGATCGCCTGTCCCGCCGCATCCTTCCACAGCTTCAGTCCGTAGTCGGTGGTGTGTCGGCCCTCGAAGAACCCCTCGATCAGGTTCCAGGCCTGCGGCAGCTGTGTGAGAGCGTCCCACCACGCGACCCCGCCGGCCAGAGCGAGTTGCTCGGCCTGGGGAAGACTACTCTCGATCAGCTGCCGGAGTTCCTCGTCGG
Source organism: Tsukamurella soli (assembly GCF_039541155.1). NCBI lineage: Bacteria > Bacillati > Actinomycetota > Actinomycetes > Mycobacteriales > Tsukamurellaceae > Tsukamurella > Tsukamurella soli. The sequence continues at coordinate 12,525 of NZ_BAABFR010000039.1, read as the reverse complement.
GATTCGTGAAGCTGAACGACAGCAGCGGTCCGGGCAGGAAGCGGATGATGCTGTCCTCGGGGCAGGAGGTGATCACGTCGGCGGGGTTCGCGATCTCGACGACACGCGTCCCCGAGACCCTGGTTCCGTCCGAACCCGGGTCGCCGGGGTTCGGCGCACCGATCTGGGTGTGGGTGCATACGCCCGACCCGACGGAGACCGCGCCGTGGCTGTTGCCACTGAGCCGGGCCGGGTTCGCGAGACAGCCGACCAGCAGGCAGTGCGGATCGAGGCCGCGCTCGGCCAGCCACCGGGTGACGACGATGGCGCCCAGGCTGTAGCCGAGCACGGCGTATGTGGCGCCGGCGGGGAGGGCGGCGACGGCGGATCGGAGGTCCGCGACGCCCTCGGTCACGGAGTCGATACCCGACGGGGCGAACGGATCCGCGCCCAGACTGTAGACGGACAGCGACGCGCTGTACGGGATCTCGACGTGACTGAAGTTCGCTGTGTCGAGCTGTCCGACGACGCCCGAGAGCATGTTTCCCGTGAGGGCCTCTGTGGCCCCCCTGACCGTGAACACGGTGGTCATGGCGACTCCCTTCACCGGGGCCCGCGACCATCGCGAACCGAACGGAACGCCTATCAGTAGAACGCCTTCCGCGGACCCAACCTTCCCGACAGGGCACACATCTCGGCCTCGACGCCGTTCGCGCGCGACGGCGGAGACGATGAGCGCGGAGACGATGGGCGCGGAGACGATGGGCGCGGCCACGAACGCCCACACCCTCCGGATCGCGCCTGCGATGCCGTCACGCGAGCGACTTCTGGTGCGCACAGAGGGACTCGAACCCCCGACAACCGGTGTGTAAGACCGGGACTCTAACCAACTGAGCTATGTGCGCGGACCGGATGAGGTTAACGCAGCCAGTGCATCTTCCCAAAGCTGCTGGTCGCGCGGGACGCCGGCCTCGTTCATCTCGGAGAAGCGGACCACGCCACCGCGGTCGATCACGAAGGTGCCGCGGTTGGCATAGCCGGACTTCTCGTTGAACACGCCGTAGGCACGGGCGACGTCGCCGTGCGGCCAGAAGTCGGACACGATCGGGAAGAGGTACCCCTGGGCGCCCGACCACACCTTGTGGGTGGGCGGCGCCCCGACGGAGACGGCCACGATCGCGGTGTCGTCGTTCTCGAACGCGGGGAGGTTGTCGCGCACCTGCCCCAGCTCGCTCTCGCACGTCCCCGTGAAGGCGAGGGGGAAGAACACCAGCACGACGTTCTTGTCGCCGCGGTAGTCCGAGAGCCGGACCGGCTGGTTGTTCTGATTGCGCAGCGTGAAGTCGGGCGCCACCGCCCCGACGGGAAGCGGCGAGCCTGCGGGCGACGCGGCCACTATCGCTTGGCCCGGCCCGACTTGGGCTGCACCAGGCGGGATCCGATCCACGACCCGAGGGTCGTCGACGACGTCTGTACGAGACCTGCGGTGGGGGCCGCTTCGGCGATCTCACTGGGCTCGACGTGTCCGCTGTGGCCGGTCTTCGGGCTGAGAACCCAGACATAGCCGTCGTCGGACAGTGGCGTGATGACGTCCATCAGCGTGTCCACGAGGTCACCGTCGTCGTCACGCCACCAGAGCACTACGACGTCGACCACCTCGTCGGTATCTTCGTCGAGCATCTCGGCGCCGATCACCCCCTCGATGGCGGCACGTAGGTCATCGTCGGTGTCCTCATCCCATCCGATCTCCTGCACTACATCACCTGGGCGCAGGCCCATCTTCTGGGCGTTGGCCCCGTTCGTGGACACCGGTTCAATCCTCCTGACGACGACACTGGCACGTGACCCGAGCAGTGCTGACCATACAGACCGCCCGGGTATAGCAGACCGCGCCCGACGATTCGACGCAACATTTGGACCTCCGCGGGTTCTTTAGCGGAACTCAGAGGTGGCGTGCGACAACGCCGCCGCCCACGTCCACGGGGAGGTTCCTGCACGGCGTGGACCACACTCGAGGCAGGATGGAGACCGGGATTACACGCCCATCAGTTGTTCCCAAACGACCCCTCCTAGGAGCATCTTCCGTGACCGAGTCACTCAGCGCTACGAACCGTGCCGGCGCTCTACCGCCTACCGATCACACCGGCCACGATCGCGTCCGCGTCATCCGCGACGGCGTCGCGTCGTATCTCCCGGACATCGATCCCGAAGAGACCGGCGAGTGGCTCGAATCGTTCGACGACGTCCTCGATCGCTCCGGTCCCGCACGCGCGCGCTACCTGATGCTGCGCATGCTCGAGCGTGCCGGCGAGAAGCGGGTCGCGATCCCTGCGCTGACCTCCACGGATTACGTCAACACGATCCCTACCGACCTCGAGCCCTGGTTCCCCGGCGATGAGGAGACCGAGCGCCGCTACCGCGCCTGGATCCGATGGAACGCCGCCGTCATGGTCACACGCGCACAGCGCCCGGGCGTGGGCGTCGGCGGTCACATCTCCACGTATGCGTCGTCTGCGTCGCTCTACGAGGTCGGCTTCAACCACTTCTTCCGCGGCAAGGACCATCCCGGCGGCGGCGACCAGGTCTACATCCAGGGCCACGCCTCCCCCGGCATCTACGCCCGCGCGTTCCTCGAGGGCCGCATCTCCGCGGACCGCATGGACGGCTTCCGCCAGGAGCAGTCCCACGCCCACCAGGGCGGCGGCCTGCCGTCGTACCCGCACCCGCGCCTGTTCCAGGACTTCTGGGAGTTCCCGACGGTGTCGATGGGTCTGGGCCCGATGGGCGCCATCTTCCAGGCCCGGTTCAACCACTACCTGACCGACCGCGGCATCAAGGACACGTCCGACCAGCACGTCTGGGCTTTCCTGGGCGACGGCGAGATGGACGAGCCCGAGTCGCGCGGCCAGATCCAGATCGCCGCCACCGAGGGCCTCGACAACCTGACCTTCGTGATCAACTGCAACCTGCAGCGACTCGACGGCCCGGTGCGCGGCAACGGCAAGATCATCCAGGAGCTCGAGTCGTTCTTCCGCGGCGCCGGCTGGAACGTGATCAAGGTGATCTGGAGCCGGGACTGGGACGAGCTGCTGCACAAGGACCGTGACGGCGCGCTGGTGAACATCATGAACACCACGCCCGACGGTGACTACCAGACGTTCAAGGCCAACGACGGCGCGTTCGTCCGCGAGCACTTCTTCGGCCGCGACCCGCGGACCAAGGAACTCGTCAAAGACATGACCGACGACGAGATCTGGGGCCTGCGCCGCGGCGGCCACGATTACCGCAAGATCTATGCGGCCTACAAGGCGGCGATGGAGCACAAGGGCCAGCCGACGGTGATCCTGGCCCACACCATCAAGGGCTACAGCCTGGGTTCGCACTTCGAGGGCCGCAACGCGACCCACCAGATGAAGAAGCTCACCCTCGAGGACCTCAAGCAGTTCCGCGACCACCTGCGCATCCCGATCAGCGACGCCGAGTTGGAGGCGAACCCCAAGCTCCCGCCGTACTACAACCCCGGCCCGGAGTCGAAGGAGATCCAGTACCTGCTGGACCGCCGCAAGGCCCTCGGTGGCTTCCTGCCGTCGCGGCGCACCGAGAGCCGCCCGCTGCAGATCCCGGACATCTCGACCCTCGACGTGATGCGCAAGGGCTCCGGCAAGCAGCAGGTCGCCACCACCATGGCCCTGGTCCGCATCTTCAAGGAGCTGCTGCGCGACAAGAACATCGGCCCGCGAATCGTCCCGGTGATCCCCGACGAGGCCCGGACGTTCGGCATGGACTCGTGGTTCCCGTCGCTCAAGATCTACAACCGCAACGGGCAGCTGTACCGCGCCGTCGACGCCGAGTTGATGCTGGCGTACAAGGAGAACCCGCAGGGCCAGATCCTGCACGAGGGCATCAACGAGGCGGGCTCGACGGCGTCGTTCACCGCAGTGGGCACGTCGTACTCGACACACGACGAGCCGATGATCCCGCTGTACATCTTCTATTCGATGTTCGGCTACCAGCGCACCGGTGACGGCCTGTGGGCAGCCGGCGACCAGATGGCCCGCGGCTTCGTCATCGGCGCCACCGCCGGCCGCACGACGCTCACGGGCGAGGGCCTGCAGCACGCGGACGGGCACAGCCACGTCCTCGCGTCGACCAACCCGGCGACGGTCGCGTACGACCCGGCGTTCGCGTACGAGCTCACCCACATCGTGCACGACGGCCTCCGCCGGATGTACGGCGAGAACTCGGAGAACGTCTACTACTACATCACCGTCTACAACGAGCCGATCTCGCAGCCGGCGGAACCCGAGAACCTGGACGTCGAGAGCCTGCTCAAGGGCCTGTACCTGTACGCCGAGGGCATCGGCGGCCACGACAAGAAGGCCAACATCCTGGTCTCGGGCGTCACGATGCCGGACGCGCTGAAGGCCCAGCAGCTGCTCGCCGACGAGTGGGGCGTCTCGGCGCGGGTCTACTCGGCGACCAGCTGGGTGGAGCTACAGCGGGACGGCATCGCGGCCGAACGGGACGCCGTGCGCGACCCGGGCACGCCGATGCGCACCCCGCACGTCACCAAGGTGCTGTCCGACGCCCAGGGCCCGACGGTGGCGGTGTCCGACTACATGCGCGGCGTGCAGGACCTGATCCGCGCGTGGGTGCCGGGCACGTACGTCACGCTGGGCACCGACGGTTTCGGTTTCTCCGACACGCGGCCGGCGGCGCGGCGGTTCTTCAACGTCGACGCCGAATCGATCGTCGTGGCGGTCCTGCTGGGGCTCGCCCGCGACGGCGAGCTGGACTTCTCGGTCGCGGCCGAGGCTGCGAAGAAGTACCGGATCGACGACGTGCTCGCCGCTCCGGAGCAGACGTCCGACCCGGGCGTAGCGTAAGGCCCTATGACGGACACCGGCTCGTGGCCAAAGCCCGGGAAGACGGATCGCGGGTTCGCTCGTAACCGGCCCGAGCCGCGGGATGTCCTGCCGGAGTCGCTGCTGAACCGTATTCGGCAGTACTCCGGCAGGGTCTCCACCGACGCCGTCCACTCGATGGCGGAACAGCTGCCGTACTTCGAGGCCCTGGAGGCCAGCCAGCGGGCGTCGATCCAGCTCGTCGTGCAGACCGCGGTGGTCAACTTCGTCGAGTGGATCGGCGACCCCGAGGGCAACGTGCAGTACACCGTCGAGGCGTTCCAGGTGGTCCCCCAGGACCTCGCCCGACGGGTGTCGCTGCTGCAGACCGTCGAGATGGTCCGCGTGGCGATGGAGTTCTTCGAGAAGTGGCTGCCGCTGCTGGCACGCAACGAGGAGCAGCTGGTGGCGCTCACCGAGGCCGTGCTGCGGTACGGCCGCGAGATAGGCTTCGCGGCGGCCGCGATCTATGCGGGCGCGGCCGAGGCCCGCGGCGCTTGGGACTCGCGGATGGAGGCACTGGTCGTCGACGCCGTGGTGCGGGGCGACACCGGCGCCAACCTCCTGTCGCGGGCCGCCGCCCTGAACTGGGACCCGCAGGCGCGCGCCACCGTCATCGTCGGGTCACCGCCGCCCGACCAGAACGTGTCCGTGGCCGCGTCCATCCACGAGACTGCCCACGCGCACGACCGCGGCGCCCTCGCGGTGGTGCAGGGCAGCAAGCTCGTCGTGATCGTGAGCGGCTCCGTCACCGCGCACGACGCCTTCACGCACGCCCTGATGGACCACTTCGCCGACTCCCCGGTCGTGATCGGTCACACGACGCCCACGCTGGAGGATGCGCACGCGTCGGCAGTCGAGGCGATCGCCGGCGTCAACGCGGTCGCGGGCTGGCCCGGGGCGCCACGGCCGGTGCACAGCTGGGAACTCCTCCCCGAGCGCGCCCTGATCGGTGACAAGCACGCGAGCCGGACGCTGTACGACTATCTGGTCAAACCGCTGCAGGAGGCCGGGTCCGCACTGTCGGACACCCTGGACGCCTACCTGGACTCCGGCGGCGCGGTCGAGTCGTGTGCGCGCGAGTTGTTCGTACACCCGAACACAGTGCGCTACCGCCTCAAGAAGATCGCCGAGATCACCGGACGGGACCCCCAGGCACCCCGCGACGCCTTCGTCCTGAGGGTCGCCGCGACCATCGGCCGCCTGTCCGACGCAAACCCCGAACGCTTCACACCGATCACTCCCACAACCTCAGTCACAGATTCGCTGACAGACATCGACCACGTGTAAGAGATTTCGATCCGGTAAAGACCCGGCCACGTTCACGCCGGGTTTTGTGGGAAGTCCACAAAATGCCCCCGCAAGGTTCTCAAGGTGCGACACCTACGCTGCGGCCCGCAACAGTGTTTCCTAGAGCATGTGATTGCACTACTCGCTCCCGGACAGGGATCTCAGAAGCCCGGCATGCTGACCGCGTGGCTCGATGAGCCGTCCGTGGCCGCGCGTCTGGCCGCTTGGTCGGACATCGCCGGACTCGATCTCGTGCGCCTCGGCACGATCGCCGAGGCCGACGAGATCACCGACACGGCCGTCACCCAGCCGCTGGTCGTCGCAGCCGCGCTCCTCGCGTTCGAGGCGATGGGCGGCACCGCATCGCACTCCGCCGACACCGTCGTCGCCGGCCACTCGGTCGGCGAGCTCGCCGCGGCCGCCGTCGCCGGCGTGATCTCGGCGGACGACGCCGTGCGACTGGCGGCCATCCGCGGCCGCGCCATGGCCGCCGCCTGCGAGCTGGTCCCCACGTCGATGACCGCGATCCTCGGCGGCGACGAGGCCGACGTCCTCGAGACGCTCAAGTCGTACGACCTGGTCCCGGCCAACCGCAACGCGACCGGCCAGATCGTGGCGGCCGGCACCGTCGAGAACCTGGCCAAGCTGGCCGACAACCCGCCCGCGAAGGCGCGGTTGCGCTCGTTGGCCGTCGCCGGCGCGTTCCACACGGAGTTCATGGCCCCCGCGCGCGACGCTGTGGCCGAGGCCGCCGCGTCGATCACGCCCCGCGACCCGCAGCTGACCCTGCTGTCGAACCGCGACGGCTTGGCCGTCACCACCGGCACGGCCGCGCTCGCGCAGATCGTGGACCAGGTCACACGCCCCGTGCGCTGGGACCTGTGCACCCGGTCGATGCGTGAGGTCGGCGTCACCGCCGTCGTCGAGCTGCCGCCGGCCGGTACCCTGGTGGGTATCGCCAAGCGCGAGCTCAAGGGTGTCCCGCAGCACGCGATCAAGCAGCCTTCCGATATCACCGACCTGATGGCGTCGGCCGCTCGCTGAGCGGTCCGCCACACACACTCCCGGGCCCTGGGCGGGTCACGGGTCAACCAATAGAAGGGGACCACACCAGTGGCTACCAGCCAGGACGAGATCGTCGCCGCCATCGCTGAGATCATCGAAGAGGTCACCGGCATCGAGCCCTCCGAGGTGACCCTCGACAAGGCGTTCATCGACGACCTGGACATCGACTCGCTCTCGATGGTCGAGATCGCGGTGCAGCTTGAGGACAAGTACGGCGTCAAGGTGCCGGACGAGGACCTCGCGGGGCTGAAGACCGTCGGCGACGCAGTCGCGTACATCCAGAAGCTCGAGGCGGAGAACGCTGATCTCGCCGCCGAGCTCAAGGGCAAGTACGAGGCCGAGAAGAACAAGTAAGCCAGTGGCAGGGCTCAGGAACTTCTCGACGCTCGGCGGTCAGTTCCCCAGCGTCGTGGTCACTGCGGTCGAGCTGACCACGTCGATCGGCGTGGACACCGAGTCCACCTGGAAGGGGCTGCTCGCCGGCGAGAGCGGGATCCGGCAGCTCACCGGCGACTTCGTCGGCGTCGAGATCGCCGACCTTCCGGTGCGGATCGGCGGCCAGCTGCTGCAGGATCCGGCCGACGAGGTGCCGGAGCGTCCGGACCGCGCCTACGCGGGCGACATCTCGAAGCAGCACGTCTCCAAGCGCCGCATGTCGTACGTCGAGCAGGTCTCGCACGTCATGACCAAGCGGATCTGGGACAACGCCGGCCGACCCGATGTCGATCCCGACCGCCTCGCCGCGGTCATCGGCACCGGCCTCGGCGGCGGCGAGACGATGGTCCAGGCCGTCGACAACATGCGCGACTTCGGCTACCGCAAGGTATCGCCGTTCGCCGTGCAGATGTCGATGCCGAACGGCGTCTCGGCCGTCTCTGCGCTCGAGATCGGTGCCCGTGGCGGAGCCATGACGCCGGTCTCGGCGTGCTCGACCGGCAACGAGGCCATCGCCCACGCGTGGCGCCAGATCGTGCTCGGCGACGCCGACATCGCGGTGTGTGGCGGCATCGAGGGCCGGATCGACGGTGTGCCGATCGCGTCGTTCGCGATGATGCGCGCCCTGTCGACCCGGAACGACGACCCCGCGGGGGCGTCGCGCCCGTTCGACTCCGGTCGCGACGGCTTCGTGTTCGGTGAGGCCGAGGCACTGCTGATCATCGAGACGGAGGAGCACGCGCTCGCCCGCGGTGCCAAGCCGCTGGCTCGGCTCATGGGCGTGGGCATCACGTCGGACGGCTACCACATGGTCGCCCCCGATCCGGCCGGCTCCGGTGCGGCCCGGGCGATGACCCGTGCGATCCAGACCGCGGGTATCACCGCCAAGGACGTGGACCACATCAACGCCCACGCGACCTCGACCCCTATCGGCGACAGCGCCGAGGCTGCGGCGATCAACGCCGTGGTGGGCAACGGGGCTGCCGTGTACGCACCCAAGAGCGCGCTGGGCCACTCCATCGGAGCGGTCGGTGCTCTCGAGGCTGCGCTGACGGTGCTCGCGATCCGCGACGGCGTCATCCCGCCGACCCTCAACCTGGAGAACCAGGACCCCGAGATCGATCTGGACGTCGTGCACGGTTCCGCGCGCGAGATGCAGATCGAATACGCGCTGAACAACTCGTTCGGCTTCGGTGGGCACAACGTCGCGCTGGCCTTCGGCCGGTACTGACGCACAACCGAACATCCGCTGCGGCTCGCTCGCAGCACCCGACAGGCGCCGCTTCCGGATTCATCCGGGGGCGGCGTCTGACGTGTCCGGATGGCACTGGGCGTGCAGACCGGCCGGTAAGACCGGCTAGCCCTGCCGCCCCGTCCACACCGGACCCACGGACGCCGAAGGGGCCGGCCCCGGAGTCATCCGGAGCCGGCCCCTTCGCCTGGCCCTCGTCCAACAGCGCGGCCGGGCGGACCCGGCCACCGTGCTACGTCAACCGACCGCCTGAGACAGCCAGGTGACCTCGGCGCCTTGTCCGCCGCGACGGAAGGGCTCGAGCGCCTCGTCCCATGCCACGCCGAGTACGGAATCGAGCGCCGACTGCAGCCCCTCACCGCCGTACTCGGCCATGAGCGCACGGAGCTGCGTCTCACCGATGACGGTGTCTCCCGACGCCGACATCGAGCCGCGCCACAGGCCTAGGCCCGGGGCGTAGCAGAACCGCTCACCGTCGACCCCCTCGGAGGGGTCCTCGGTGACCTCGAACCGCAACGAGGTCCACTCGCGCAGTGTCGCCGCCATACGCGAACCGGAGCCCACCGGGCCTACCCAGTCGACTACGGCACGCTGCATGCCGGGGACGGCCTCCTGCGCCGTCCACTTCAAGTTGGCCCGGGCGTCAAGGGTCGTCGACAGCGCCCACTCCACGTGCGGGCACAGTGCAGCAGGCGACGCGTGGATCCACACGACTCCGGTCGTCACCTCTGCAAACTGACTCAGCTGCTGCATGAGTTGTTGCCACCTTCCCTGTTCGACGAGGACGTCTTCCCCAAGCGCCTCTTCAAACAGCGGTAGCCATCAGCTGCTTTATCACATCGATGTAGTTATGTAGCCATTGTGCACCATGGTGCGCGTGTTGTGCCAGTTACGCGCCGTGAGTCTCCTGAGAGATCAGCCCGTCGTTGAACTCGCTCCATAGCGGCTTGGCCCACGGACCGAACGGCCGGTCGGTCAGCACGACGGCAGCGCGCCCCACCGCGGGGTCGATCCAGAGGAAGGTCCCGGCCTGCCCGAAGTGCCCGACGGTGGCCGGCGAGTTGCGCGCGCCGGTCCAGTGCGGCCACTTGGTGCCGCGCACCTCGAAACCCAGCCCCCACGTGTTGTCGTTGAACCGACCGTAGCCGGGTACGAAGCCGAGCAGGCCCGGGAAATGCACTTGCCGCGCCCCGGCGACGGTATCGGGGTGGAGCAGACGAGGCGTGACCACCTCACGCGCGAACGCGACGAGGTCGGCCACCGTCGACCGTGCACCGTGGCCGGCGGGCCCGGCGAGCTCGGTGTCCGCCATGCCCAACGGCGCGAAGACGGCCTCACGCAGATACTCAGAGAACGGCATGCCGGCCTCGTTCTCGACCAACTCGGCGACTACCTCGTAACCGCGCGAGCTATAGATCCGCCGCGTGCCCGGCGCGGCCGCCACGGCATCGCTGTCGAAGGCCAACCCGGAGGCATGTGAAAGCAGGTGTTCGACGGTGGAGCCGGCAGGTCCAGCGGGCTGATCGAGCGCGACGGCCCCTTCCTCCACCGCAATCAGTACGCCGTAGGCGACCAGCAGCTTGGTGACGGAGGCAAGCTCGTACACAAGTTGTGCATCACCATGGAAAGCGACGGCATCGGTTGATGTATCGAGTAGCGCACCCGACGCACTGTGAACCGGCCATCGAGATAGGTCTGCGAGCACCGATCCCCCTTATCTGCATGGTGTTTGCCCCTCCTGCCTCGCGCATTCCACACCGGCCGAGCGACCCGGTCCGAGCCTACCGCTACCGGGGACGCCCGTCCTCGCACCCGCTACAGGAACCCGTCTGCGAAGAGACACAGGATAGTTTTTGGAGTGTTGGCTCTTAAGTGCTCTATACCTTTGCATAAGTGTTAAGTCAGCCCGAGATTAATTATATCGAACCAACCCCGGTGAAATATGCCTTGAGCGTCAACAACGTTCTCACTATCACACCCTCCAGAGCAGGCCCTCCGACCTGCGCGTACGCCGTACGGAAAACAACCCACGTTTCCGCAACCAAAGTTGCTCGATCGACCACTTATTACGTGAGGCACGCAAATCTCTTTAGGAATTCGTTATCTGCCTTAAGGGTGGTCCTACCGTTATTGCGGCACTCGATTTCGACCCTGCCACATGGATTTCCCGCTTAATTCAAGGAGAGAGCAATGGCTGTTGCTGTCCATCACCCCGTTCGAATCCACCCGAGCGTCCGCACCCGGGCGGCAGCGGCCGCAACCGCCGTCGCCGTCGCATCGGCGCTGACGATCGGCGCACAGGCCCCCGCGGCCAACGCCGCGGGCGTCCTGCAGACGCTCTCCTCGGCCACCGACAGCGCATTGCAGTCGATCGGCACCGCGACTGCGGCAGGCGCGGCGGCGTGGAATTCGATCGCGTCCCTAGCCCCCGGAATCATCCCGGCGGCGTATTCGAACACCACCAGCACGACGGGGACCAACACCGGCACCACGCTGGTCACCGGCCTGGGTGGCATCCTGGGCGGCGCAGGCGCCGACGTCGGCAACAACTACGACTCCGCGTCCAACACCTGGTCGACCAGCGGTCTCGTCGGCGTGTACGGACCTCTCGGGCTCGGGACCGCAACGGTGTCGGCATCCAACTCGATCTCGACAACCGATGACTCGGTGACGATCGACCCCGCCATCGAGGCCGTCGTCACCGCCCCGCTCGGCCTCGCCAGTGCCACCGTCGACGCGACACCCGGCGTGGTCACCGCCAGCACCGACGGTCTCACCGTGACCAACCCCGGCGTGAGTGTCGACCTGGCCAGCGCGCTGCTCGGACTGGACCTGACGGCGGGCATCAGCGCGGGCACCGTCGCGATCACGTCCGACGGCATCACTATTGAGAATGCCGGCCTGAACCTCGGCCTCACCACCCCGCTCGGCTCGCTGGCGGCCGGGGCGACCGGCAGCCTCACCGCCGGCCTCGACGGCGTCGGTGTGAGCGGCTCGGCCGGCGCCGCACTGAACTCGCCGTTCGCGAACGCGAGTGCTATCGCCGGGCTGGGCCAGACGACCCTCGACGGCAACGGGCTCACCGTGGGACAGACCGGCTTCGACGTCGGCGCCGGCGTGCCCGCCCTGGGCACCAGCGCGGCCGCAGGTGCCGGTATCGGCGGCGCCACGGTGACGCCCACCGGCGTCACCGTGAGCGACGCGAACGCCGACGCCTCGGTGACCAGCCCCGTGGTGAGCGGGGTCGCCACAACCGGTGACGCCGACCTCTCGGCAGGCACGTCGGGCGTGTCCGGCTCGGTGACGGGTGCCGGCGGCAGCGTCTCGACGCCGATCGGCGGGGCTTCCACCAGCACGAACGCCGGCGCCAGCGCGAGCACATCCGGCGTTTCCGGCTCGGTGAGCAATACCACAAGCGGCAGCCTCGGCCCGGTGAGCGGGTCGACCTCCACCTCCGCAGGGGCGAGCGCCGGCACGTCCGGCGTCTCGGCGGGCGCAAGCAACAACACCGGCGTGAGCGCCGGACCGGTGAGCGCATCGACCCACGTCGGTGGCGGCGCGCGCGCCCGCGCGAGCGGGGCGTCCGCAGGTGCCGGCGCC
>NZ_BAABFR010000038.1:0-45566 GCF_039541155.1 Tsukamurella soli | reverse complement strand
GACTTCCCGGGGGCCGGGCTTGGGCGCCGACCCGTCGGCGGCATGGGACGCGCCCTGGGTGGCGACGGCGGCGGCCGCGTTCTGCGGGGCCGGGCTCTTGGAGCACGAGGCCAGGCCGAATGCGAGAAGCAGCGCCGTCACCAGACCGACAAGGGAGATCACTATCCTGCGCACGGCCTGCACGGTACCGGATCGCGCGGACTACGACGTCACGTGCGGGCGCGCGGTGGGCGAGCCGTGCGCGGGCGCGCGGTCGCGAATCCGACGCCCACCACCACGAGCCCGCCGACGGCGAGAACCGCACCGACCAACCCCGTCGCCGGGTAGCCCCAGCCGGCCTCGATCACCGCGCCGCCGAGCAGCGCACCCAGCGCGTTGGCGATGTTGAGGGCCGAGTGGTTCATGGTGGCGGCCAGTGTCTGGGCCTCCCCCGCCACGTCCATCAGTCGGGTCTGCAGCGCGGGCAGCATGCCGGCGCCGGTGAAGCCCACCAGGAACACCACGACGAACGCGGCGGCCGCGATGTGTACGAGGCCCGCGAACGCGAGCATGACCAGCGCGATGGCGACCAGCCCCGCGACCAGGGTCCGCGAGACCGATCGGTCGGCAGCGACGCCACCCGCGGTGTTCCCCGCGACCATCCCCACCCCGTACACGGCCAGGGCGAGCGGCACCGTCGCCTGCGACAGCCCGGTCACGGTGGTCAGCGTGGTGGACAGATAGGTGTACACCGCGAACATCCCGCCGAAGCCCACGACGCCGGTGCCCAGCGCGAACCACACCTGCGGGTTACGCAGGGCGCCCAGCTCCGCGACCGGATTGCTCGCGGGGACGTCGACGTGCGGCAGCCACGCCGCGATGGCCGCCACCGTCGCGATACCGATCACGACCACCAGCGCGAGCGCCCACCGCCAGCCGAGATCGTCGCCGATCCAGGTCGCGATCGGCACCCCCACCACATTCGCGACCGACAGCCCGAGCATCACCCGGCCGACGGCCCGGCCCCGGCCGTCCGGCCCCACCAGGTGCGCAGCGACGAGGGCCGCGACGCCGAAGTAGGCGCCGTGCGGTAGGCCGGCGAGGAACCGCGCGGCCATGAGCAGCGGGTACGACGGTGCGACTGCGGAGAGCCCGTTGCCCACGGTGAAGGCCACCATGAGCGCGATCAGCAGTATCCGCCTGGGGACGCGGGCGAACACGGTCGCGATGAGGGGTGCGCCCACGACCACGCCGGCCGCGTACGCCGCGATCACGTGGCCGGCGGTCGGCTCGGACACGCCGAGGTCGCCGGCGATGTCGGGCAGCAGGCCCATCGCCACGAACTCCGTGGTGCCGATGCCGAAGCCGCCGAGGGCCAACGCGAGCAGCGGTAGACCCGATCGGGTGGAGCGCCCGGTACGGGCGGTGCCGGAGGACGGAACGGACGACTCGAGGGTGCTCACGGCGCTGACCAACGCCGCTCGGGCGCCGCCCCTTCCCCGAGCCGGGTGTGAGAACAGCCACCGTCCGAGGTCCCGGACCCCAGTCCGCGGACTCCTGTGGGCATCCGGCCATCGGCTATCATCGTTGAACGGTCATGAGTGTCAGCGTCCAAGCCCCGGCTGGCTGGCCGGCAACCCTCCTCCGCGGTGGGGTGCCCCGGGTGATGACCAGGTTCCCCGGCGGCGGTGAGTTTCGCCCCGGGTGGCAAGCGCGACGGAGGATTCATGACTATCAGTGCAGTGCCGTACTCCCCCGGGCCGTACTCCCCCGGGCCGTACTCCCCCGGTCCGTGCGCCCGCGGCCCCCGCTCGGCGGCTCCCCGTTCCGCGACCGCATGGGCCACGCCGCCCGACGGCGCGCGGCAGTCGTTGTCGATCGGCGCGCTGCGTCTCGAGAGCGGCCAGGTCATCGACGACGTGACCATGGCGTTCCAGCGCTGGGGCCGACCCGATGCGGCGGCCGACAACATCGTCCTCGCGTTGCACGCGCTGACCGGCGACTCGCACGTCACGGGCCCCGCCGACGGTGACCACGGGTCGGCCGGCTGGTGGGACGGGTTGATCGGCTCGGGCGCGCCCGTCGACACCGACGAGTGGTGTGTGGTCTCGGCCAACGTCCTCGGCGGCTGCTCGGGGTCGACGGGGCCGAGCTCCGTCGCCGCCGACGGCCGGACGTTCGGCTCCCGCTTCCCGACGATCACCGTCCGCGACCAGGTGGCGGCCGAGCACGCTCTGCTCCGGCGGCTGGGCGTGACCGAGGTCGCCGCGGTGCTCGGCGGCTCTATGGGCGGCGCCCGGGCGCTCGAGTGGGCCATGATGTATCCCACCGAGGTGCGCGCGGCCCTGGTACTCGCCGTCGGGGCCCGCGCGACCGCCGACCAGATCGGCACCCAGACCACCCAGATCGAGGCGATCAAGGCCGATCCGCACTGGCAGGGCGGCGACTACCACGACTCGGACCGGTTGCCCGACGCCGGCCTCGGCGTCGCCCGACGGATCGCACACCTCACGTACCGCACCGAGATGGAGCTGGACGCGCGGTTCGGCAACTCGCCGCAGGGCACCGAGGACCCGCTGCGCGGCGGACGGTACGCGGTGACCTCCTACCTCGACCACCAGGCCGAGAAGCTGGTCGCCCGGTTCGACGCCGCCAGCTATGTGGCGCTGACCGAGGTGCTCAACCATCACGACGTCGGCCGCGGCCGGGGCGGAGTCGAGGCCGCGTTGCGCGACTGTCCGGTGCCGACGATCGTCGGCGGGATCGACTCGGACCGCCTGTACCCGCTGCACCTGCAGCAGGAGATCGCGGATCTGCTGCCGGGCTGCACCGGCCTGCGGGTGGTGCACTCGCGCGACGGGCACGACGCCTTCCTCACCGAGTTCGAGGCCGTCGGCGAGCTGCTCAGCGCGACGATGCAGCTGGCGCGGCGCTGACCCGACCCGGCGACTCGGTTCGAGTGACCCGCGACGAGGCCCGCTACGGGGGTCCGGGCGCGACCACCGCGCCGCCGGTCCGGTCCGGGCGCGGCAGCAGCCCGAAGGCGGGCGTCGGCGTGCCGTCGTCAGGGCTGGTCGTGGCTCCCGCGCCGGCGGCGCCGGGATCCGTCTCCGGCACATCCGTGGTCGGTGGCTCGCCGAGACCTACCCCGGCTCCCTCCCCACCGGCGCCGGTCGCACCCGCCGCAGGAAGCCCCGAAGTCCCGGCCGCACCGCCCGGCGCGATCGCGGTACCGGCGCGCAGCGGCCGCACGCCCGATGCCGCCGAGCCGGTCGGCCGGGTGCGCGTCTCGGTGCTGCTCGGCCGGGTCTGCGAGGGCTTCTCGATGGCGGTCGGCGTAGTGGTGTGCTGCGTGACGGTGGGCGGTGGGGTCGCGAAGATCGTCATCGCAGGCTCGCGCCCATAGGTCGTGACGACCGGCGGCAGAACCGTGACACCGGCACGGTCCCCCGGCGGAGTCGCGTCGTCGGTGGTGCGCACCGGCGGGTTGACCTCGGTCGCAACCGTGGCGACCGTGCCGGTACCCACCACGATCGGCCCATCTGCGGTCTCCGCCGCGGGCTGGGCGGTGGTCTGCGGCGGAACGCCGCCGACGTCGCCGACGGAGCCGATCGCCCCGGTGGCCAGGGTCGCCACCAGGCCGGCGCACAACAGCCCGGCGAGCACCATCAGGGGAAGTGCGAACCCGGTCAACCACGTCCCGCCGTCGACGGTCCGCAGCCTGCGCGCAGGCCGCCGGGATGCCGCACCGCCTCCGGCGGTGGCAACGACGCCTGCGCCTCCGGCCGTGGTGGCGGCCGTGGCTCGGGCCGCCACCGCGTCCGCCGCCACCAGCGCGGCCCCGGCCGCGAGGACCCCCTCGGGGTCCGTCGGGATGATCACGGGAAGGGCCGGCGACGCGTCGCGCGCGGCGGCGCGCACCTCGTCGGCGACGCTCGCCATCGCCGCACCGACGCCGTACAACACCATCGCCTGGGGCCGGACGGAGGTGACGCGGAGGGCGTCGGTGACGCGCGCCGCGACTCCGGCACCGTCGGCGGGGGCACTGCGAAGGACACCGCGCCACCGAACCGTGCCGGACGCCACCTCGACGACACTCATCCACAGCCCGGCGCCCACATCCACGAGCAGGACGGTGTCGTACCGGGCGATCGCACCGGTCGCGTCGAGACTCCGCAGGATCGCATCGATCTCGCCGACGATCGTGGCGGTGCGCCGCGGCCCGACGGAGCGCAGCCGCAGGCCGAACACGTCGCGACGACGGCGGCACGCGATGCCGTACGCGGTGATCGGCTCGTCCGAGTAGGCCTCGAGCAGGTCGAAACCGGACGTGATCCGCTCAGCGGGACAGATCGACGGGAAGCCACCGGGGTGGATCGCACGGGTCTGCCGCTCGGTCACCTCGCCGCCGTCGGTGGCGATCAGGGAGCAGTACACCAGTCCATGGTCGATGGACGCGCCGAGCGAGGCAGTCGCCATCACGCATCCTTCCCTGAACACAACGCGTCCCGCGTCGTCTCATCGACCCGCCGAGGTCACCATCGATACCGAATACATCCTAGCTTGATACCGAATCGTTACCGACACGGCTGATGAATTCGAACTTAAATATACAGAATCACGCAGGTCACTTGGTACCGAGCGGGCTGATCTGCCAGGCGATCACCAGGATGGCGGCAGACGCGAGCGCCAGCACTGTGGCGTCGAACACACGAGAGCGGACCCGCAACAGACCGGCCCGACGGTCGCTGAGGACGGCGCGCAGCACCGCGGCCACGCCGGTTCCCACGCCGAACACCACAAGGCCACGACGCCAGAAATCGAGGCCGATCAGCAGCATCGCCACGGCGAGGATCGCCACGACCACCGCGAACCCCGCGTTGGCGGTCACGGCCCGCACCGCGCGGGCACGGTGTAGGCGCTCGACAGGGGTGCGGTTGCGGGCCCGGCCGATCACACCGCGATGCCCGCCGCCCGCTCGGCGGCATCGATGACGTTGCCGAGCAGGAATGCGCGGGTCAGCGGCCCCACGCCGCCGGGGTTCGGGGACAGGAACCCGGCCACCTCCGCCACCGCCGGGTCGACGTCGCCGCGCAGTCCCTCGGGCGTGCGGCTCACGCCCACGTCGAGGACGGCGGCGCCTGGCTTGACCATGTCGGCGGTGATCAGACCCGGTCGGCCGGCAGCCGCGATCACGATGTCGGCACGCCGGACCTCGGCGGCGAGGTCCCGGGTGCCGGTGTGGCACAGGGTGACGGTGGAGTTCTCGCTGCGGCGCGTCAGGAGCAGGCCGATGGGTCGCCCCACGGTGACGCCGCGACCGACGACGGTGACGTGCGCCCCGTCGAGCTCGACGCCGTACCGGCGGAGCAGATAGACGATGCCGTGCGGCGTGCAGGGCAGCGGCCCCTCGGCCCCGAGCACGAGGCGGCCCAGGTTCACCGGATGCAGCCCGTCGGCATCCTTCGCGGGCGCGACACGCTCGAGGATGGCGTTCTCGTCGAGATGGCGAGGCAGCGGCAGCTGCACGATGTACCCGGTGCACTCGTCGTTCGCGTTGAGCTCGTCGATCACGTCCTCGAGCTCGGCCTGCGTCACCGTCGCCGGGAGATCGCGGCGGATGGAGGCGATGCCCACCTTCGCGCAGTCGGCGTGCTTGCCCCGGACGTATGACCGAGACCCGGGGTCGTCGCCGACCAGCACCGTACCGAGGCCGGGCGTGATCCCGCGTTCCCTCAGGGTCGTCACGCGGGTGCGGAACTGCTCGAACAACTCGTCACGGGTCGCCTTGCCGTCCAATACCGTCGCGGTCACGCGGAGAGTCTATCCACGGGCCACCGCCGCCCGCCGACGGTGGTGGGCCCGCGGCACACCGCGATTTCACGGCTACCCGGCGCCGGACGACGCGATGAGGCACGCTAAGCACGTGACCGTACCCACCAATCCCATCCGGCAGCTCGCCAACGCCACGTGGCAAGTGACCATCACCCTCGGCGTGGCCTCAGTGATCATCGGCGTCGCCATCCTCGCGTGGCCCGGGAAGTCCCTGCTCGTGGCCGGCTCGTTGTTCGCCGCCTACCTGCTCGTGAGCGGGTTCTTCCAGGTGGTCGCAGGGCTGTTCGGCGAGGGACACCACCGCATCCTGGGCATCGCGAGCGGCGCCCTGTCGATCATCCTCGGCTGCATCTGCCTGCGGAGCGCGGCCGAGACCCTGCTCCTGCTCGCCATCTGGATCGGCATCGGCTGGGTGTTCCGCGGGGTGTTCATCACCTCGAGCGCGGCGGGCGCACCCGAGGTGCCCAACCGTCCCTGGGCGGTCTTCACCGGCATC
Organism: Tsukamurella soli; assembly: GCF_039541155.1. Taxonomy (NCBI): domain Bacteria; kingdom Bacillati; phylum Actinomycetota; class Actinomycetes; order Mycobacteriales; family Tsukamurellaceae; genus Tsukamurella; species Tsukamurella soli. The sequence goes on along the minus strand of NZ_BAABFR010000038.1, from coordinate 39,256 downwards.
GTCACGGTGCTCGGCGGCATCGTGCTGTTGGTCAGCCCCTTCGGCTCGCTCGCGGTGCTGACGCTGGTGGCCGGGATCTGGGCAGTGGTCCTGGGCCTCATCGAGATCGTGTCGGGGTTCCAGCTGCGCAGGGCTGTCACCGCACACCTGTAACCCTCCCCCATCCCAACATGTGCGCCGTTCCGTCGACCCGACATGTGCACTGTTCCGTCGGTGCCGACCGACGGAACGGTGCACATGTTGGACCAGCCGGGCTACAGCTCGCCCTGCTCCTCGGTACCCGCGGGGAGCGGGGTCATCGTGGTCACCACGGGCGGCGCGGCGACGAGGCCCACGATCGCCGCCTGCAGGGCGCCGATCGCCTCGCCTCGCGAGTGGACGCCCAGCGCGTCCGCGCTGTCCCACTTCTCGATCATCGTGACGGTGCCGTCGGACGCATCGTGGATCGCGTACTTCCGGCAGCCCGGCTCGCCGTGCACAGCGGGCATGGCACCCCGCAGCGCGGCGACCAGCTCGTCCTTGCGTCCCTCCGTCGGCTGGAACACGGCCGTGACGATCACTGACACTGCTCTCTCCTCACGCTCTCACCGGCGCGCGCGATGTGCGGGCCGGTGGTTCGATTCGACCACTCCCGGTGCGCACGGCGGGGCGGATTACGTCGGCTGCCCGCCCGGTCTGCCAGACTGGGCGGTCGTGTTCCGGATTCTGTTCTTCGAGCCGCGCATCCCGCCCAACACCGGCAACGCGATCCGGCTGGCGGCGGCCACCGGCTGCGAGCTGCACCTGGTGGAGCCGCTCGGCTTCGACCTGTCCGAGCCCAAGTTGCGCCGGGCGGGGCTCGACTACCACGACCTCGCCGTGGTCACCGTCCACCCCAACCTGGCCGCGGCGTGGACGGCACTCGCACCCGAGCGGGTGTACGCGTTCACCTCGCACGCCACGCGGTTCCACCATCAGGTCGAATACCACCCCGGCGATGTGCTGTTGTTCGGCCCCGAGCCGACCGGGCTGCCCGCCGAGGTGCTCACCGACCCGCACGTCACCGAGCGGCTGCGGATCCCGATGCTCGCGGGGCGCCGATCGATGAACCTCGCCAACTCCGCATCGATCGTCGCCTACGAGGCCTGGCGGCAGCAGGGCTTCGACGGTGCCGTGTAGCGGCCTCGCGGCTCGGTGATCGCGGCCGGCTGCGTCCGAGCGGAGAATACGATCGTCGAGTGACCGACGCCGAGGGCTTCACCGCCGGGTCGATGTCCGCCGCGAACGCAGACGTGTTCGCGACGGCGTTGGACCGGCAGGCCGAGATGGATCTGATCCGCGATCTCCGCGAGTGGTGTCGCAGCCGGCTCGGGCTCCGCCCGGGCGCGACTGCGGTGGACGTCGGCTGCGGGACCGGAGCGGAGCTGCTCGAGCTGGCCCGGCTCGTCCAGCCCGGCGGCCGAGCGATCGGCGTGGATGCGAATCAACCGATGCTCGCGATCGCCCGACACCGGAGCAGTGGAATCCCGGGCGTCGAGGTGGTGGCGGGAGAAGCCTCGGAGCTCGGTCGGCTCGAGTCGGGCAGCGTCGACGCGATCGTCTGCGAGCGGGTCGTTCAGCACCTGACGTACGACCCCGTGCGGGCCTTCCGCGAGTTCGCGCGCGTCCTTGCTCCGGCCGGAGTGCTCGCCGTCACCGACACCGACTGGTCGTCGGCGCGACTGGTGGTGCGGGGCGACGAGGCCGCCACCGAGTACCTGAGAGAACTACGCGAGAAGCTGCCGGTGCGGCCCCTCGCGAATCAGCTCGCCGGCCTGAAGCTGGAGGAGTACTGCGTGGCGGCCGGGTTGGAGGTCGTCGCTCGGCGCACCGGCACGCTCGGGAATCTTGCGGCGGCGCTGCTGCAGGGAGCGAGGGACGGCATCCTTGCGTTGGCGGCAGCGCACCTGACACCCGGCGAGCGGGACGAAGCCGCTAGGACGCTGAACGCCGTGCTCGATGACGGACGACTCGAGCTCACCGTCGACCTGTATGCCGTGCTCGCGCGCCGCCCGCTGGCGCACAGCTGAGCGCGACGACCATCGGGTGCGTGAAACAGCGCCACCCACCACACAGCCGGTCGCGGCTGCGAGCGAGCGGTGCGGTCGGTGACGTCGATGTCCGCAGTGATCCAGCAGCTGCCGTGGAAGACGACCAGCGCGAGGAACGGCCTGTGCTGCACCACCCAAACACAACCATTAGACTTAATGTCATGACAATCATTGCAGCTGTCACAGACAGTCCCGAGGGCGCGTTGGCGCTCTCCGAAGGTGTCGCCGAGGCGAAGAGGCTCGGCACCGAACTCGTCGCCGTGAACCTCGGCCTCATCCCCCTCGACGTATCGCCGCACGGCGCCGAGGTACCGATCACCGTCGTCGATCGCGTCGGGAGGGGCGACCGGGACCCTGTCGACGCTGTTCTCGACCAGATCACGAGCCACGGCGCGACCCGCCTCGTGATCGGAGTCAAACGCCGCTCTGCGGTGGGGAAGGCCGTCCTGGGCAGCGTGAGCCAGCGCCTCCTGCTGCACGCGCCCGTTCCCGTCCTGGCGGTCAAACTCCCCGAGAACCACTGAGATCTCCGCTACAAACTTAAATCTCCAGTACAGGGTCAGCCGGCTCCAGCCGCCTGGACCGGCTTGCCCGGTACGCCCCACCCCTCAGTCGACATCGACGACACCCGGCCGGGACGCCGCGACCGACCGTCGCGCACCGCCCCGGAGCCGGGCACCGACAAGCCCGTCGATCGACGGCGCACCGGGCCCGAGAAAGACGAGCACGAAGAAGCTCCAGCAGAACAACACCGCGGCCTCGCCCCCGTTCGCGATCGGGAACAACCCCTTGTGCGCGTGCACGGTGAAGTACGCGAACGCCATGGTGCCCGAGCAGAGGAACGCGGCACCGCGGGTGACGCAGCCCGCCGCGACGAGCACGCCGCCGACGAGTTCGATCACGCCGCCCCACCAGTGCGGCCACTCGCCCACCGGACCGTGGAACCGCATGCGGGCATCCGGCAGGCCGAACAAGGTCGACGCCCCGTGGCAGGCGAACAGGAATCCGATGACCAACCGGTAGGCGGCCAGGGCGACCGCCTGCACGTGGCGCAGGGATCGAGATGTGTCTCGGCTCATGTCGATGCGTCCTTCAACGGTCGGAGTGCCGCGATCGTATCGTCGCCACGACCCCGCCACCGAGAGCGTCGGTCGCGCTCTTCCTGGATCCGGCATCAATCGGACTTCCACGACAGTCGCGGCCGCGTGGGCGGCTCAGCTACCGCTATTCGATCAGACAGGATCGTGAATTCTGTCTACCGACAGTGATAGCCTGGCCTTAAGGACATATCATGAGACGCTGCGACCTGCAGATACTCGTGTGACCATCGTGTCCAGCCCGCGAAGGAGAAGATCATGCGAACCCTTCCTCTCACCCACACAGCGCGGATGCGCGGTCGCCGCCTGCCCGGCCAGGACGAGTACGAACAGAATCTGCGCGACCTATCGGACGCGTCGGTGCACCGCAACTTCGACCCGTACATCGACATCGACTGGGACTCCCCCAAGCTCGCCATCGTCCCGGACGACCCGCGTTGGGTGCTGTCCGACAGGATCGATCCGATCGGCCGCACCGACTGGTACAAGGCGCAGCCGCTGGAGAAGCAGATCAAGATGGGCATGTGGCGCCAGGCCAATGTCGCGAAGGTCGGGTTGCAGTTCGAGTCCGTCCTCATCCGCGGGCTGATGCAGTACACGGCGGCCCAGCCGAACGACTCCGTCGAGTTCCGCTACGCGACGCACGAGGCCAAGGAGGAGTGCAACCACACCCTCATGTTCCAGGAGTTCGTCAACCGGATCGGTGCGGACGTCCCGGGCGGTCAGTGGTGGTTCCGGCGGCTGTCGCTCTTCATCCCCCTCGCGGCGACCACGTTCCCCACGATCTTCTACATGGGCGTGCTCGGCGGCGAGGAGCCGATCGACCACATCCAGAAGCAGTTCCTCCGGTCCACCGAGGGCCAGCACCCCGCGATGACGGCCGTGATGCAGTTGCACGTCGCCGAGGAGGCGCGGCACATCTCGTTCGCCCACCAGCGCCTCGAGCAGGTCATCCCCGCCCGCGGCCCACTCCCCCGCTTCCTGCTGTCGCTGGCCCTGCCGATCGTGATGCGGGTACTGCTCACCGCGATCGCGGTGCCGCCGCGCCAGTTCCGCCGGGAGTTCGACATCCCGCGCGAGGTGTGGCACGAGATGTACTGGCGCTCACCGGAATCCAAGGAGACGAAGCGCGAGGTGTTCGGCGACGTCCGGCTGCTGGCCAAGCGCACGGGCCTGATGAACCCCGTGTCGCGGCTGGTCTGGCGCGCGCTGGGCATCGACGGTCGCGCATCCCGCTTCCGCAGCGAGCCTGCGTACTCCGCTGCCGCCTGACCGACCGTCGCGTGACCGGTCACGGGCGTACTCTGGCTGCGCACGGCCAGGACAGACGTGAACCGGTACTGACGACGAGGGATTCATCATCATGACGGCAGCATCATGACGGCAGCGATCTCCCCTGAGGCACAGAACACCATCACCGATATCGCCGAGCGCCATGGGCTCTCCCGCGACGCGGTGACTGCCATGCTCCTGGCGCTTCGCGCCGGCGGCGGCACCATGGCCCAGTTCTCCATTCCCGAGCTCGGGGGCTCCGGCCAATGGATGCGCGGCGGCATGACGATGGTGGGCGGCAACATGTTCGACAACGCGCTCAAGGCGCGCGTCGATTCGCTGTGCGCCGAGTTGTCCCAGCTGCTCGCGACCACCACGGTGTTCGATTCCCCCACGGCGTCCGCCCAGGCCGGTGCATCGACCAGCTGGTGGCCCGCCGACCTCGGCGTGCCGAGCGCCTCCGGCGGGCAGAACGACGCACGCTACGCGGTCTTCCCCGGCACCCGGCGGCTGGCGATCCGAATCGACGGCACCACCAAGGTCTTCGACACCGGTGAGCACCGCATCGGTGGAGTCCAGCAGCAGCAAGGCGGCGGGTACGGCGAGGTCCGATTCACCAGCCAGCTGGGCACCTTCGCGGTGTCCAGCCTCCCGGAGCTCGGCGCGCAGCAGGTGTCCGAGACTCCGGCCGCGGCGCCCGCACCGAAGCACCGGTCCACCCCGGGAACGGCGCCGCAGGTCGCACCCGAGCCGACAGGCCCCGTTCCCCGCGCGTCCGAGCCGACACCCGCGACGCCCGGCACACCCGACGACCCTTCGGTCATCGTCGCAACCATCGAGTCACTGGCCGAACTCCATCGGCGCGGCATCCTCACCGACGACGAGTTCGCTGCGAAGAAGGCCGAGCTGCTCGGCCGGCTCTAAGCGCGAGGCGGCAGCGGCGGCAGCTCCAGGTTCTCACGGAGGGTGCGGCCCCGATAGTCCTCGCCGACGATCCCGCGTCGGCGAAGCACCGGCAGTAGGCCCTCGGCCACGAATTCGTACGTGCGCGGATCCGTGAGGCCTCCGAGGGAGACCACGTCGAGGACACCTGCCCGGTACCGCTCCTCGATCGCGTCGGCGATCTGCTCCGGCGTTCCGGCGACCGCCCAGTGCCCGGTGTCCTGCGCCGCGACGATCAACTCACGCAGCGTCTTTCCCGACGCGGCGAGGCGACCGAAGATCTCGACCCGCCCCTGCCGCCGGTTCACGGCGGCCGCATCGGGGATCAGTTCCACCGGAAGCGGCGAGTCCAGTGGTCGCTCGGAGAGGTCGATCCCGCCGCCGAGCATGTCCTCGAGCCGCCGGCGGCCGGCGTCGAGGTCGAGTGCCTCGGCCCGCTCCCGCACGATCCGCCGGGCCTCGGCCTCGGTCGACCCGTACGTCGCGTGCAGCGAGCTGAAGATCCGCGGTAGGGACGGGTCCCGCCCGAGCTCGGTCGCCCGCGTCCGGACCGTCTTCGTGTACGTGACAGCGTCTTCGAGCGTGGCGAGCGAGGTGAACACGACCTCGGCGAAGCGGGCGCCGAGCTCGATACCGCCCGCGGACTGCCCGGCCTGGAACTGCACCGGTCGGCGCTGCGGGAGCGGCGGGATGTTGAGCGGACCGGCGACGGTGAAGTGCTCGCCGCGATGGTCGATCCGGCGCACGAGGTCTGGGTCCAGCTCGACGGTGCCGTCGGCGTTCGCGGTCAGGGCGCCGGGCAGCCACGAATCGAACAGCGCTCCCGTCACCTCGAGGACCTCTGCGGCACGCGCGTACCGCTCGGCGGGCGAAGGGAGCTCGGCGTCGCCGAAGTTCTCCTCGCCGAGCGACGACGTCACCGCATTCCAGGCCGCGCGCCCGTTGCTGACATGATCGAGCGTGCCGAACAACCGGGCCAGGTTGTACGGGTGATGGAAGGTCGTCGACACCGTCGCTATCAGCCCCACGTGCTCCGTGAGGCCGGCCAGCGCGGCGAGGAAGACGATCGCCTCCTGGGCGCCGATCGCGCCCTGCGCCCCGAAGCCGAGCAGATCCGCGGCGAACAGCGCGTCGATCCGCAGCTCCTCGGCGATCCGAGCCGTGTCGAGCGCCGTGGCGAGCGTCGACGCCTCCGGATCGAGGGCCAGGCGATAGACGTCCTGGCCGCCGCTGACGCCGGTGACCGTCTTCAGCGTTCTGCCCGGACCCCGATCTCGCGCCACCCGACCACGCTACGGCGCGCCCCGTGCTCCGGGCGCGATTAACCGCACCGCGATTCGATCCAGCGACACCGACCCGGCCGAGCATGGAAAAACTCATCATGATCGCAATACCGTTGGGCCGGAGCAGCATCGGCACCCACGAGCTGCAGCACTCCGTCCCGCAGCGGAAATGGTGGATCGTCGTATTCCCGACACTCGACGCCTACCCCAGGCCCCGCCGGCTCCTGACGCAGACGTGCGGGCCCGCCGGTCCCCCGCTGCTACGTTGAAGGCAGACATCGTTTCGACGCCCCGCCCGGGCAGTCGCGCATACCCACGGATCGAGTTGCCGACGTCATGCGTTTCCAAGTTCTCGACATCGTCCCGCACACACCGCATCCGGTGACCGGTGAGCTGATATCGGCGCACACGCGACTCGAGCGCGTCGTCGAGAACGCGGTGCTGGCTGAGCGGCTCGGCCTGGACTCGTACGCGGTGGGCGAGCGACACGCGGGCGAGTTCCTCTCGTCGGCGCCGACGGTGCTGCTCGGCGCTCTCGCCCAGGCCACGCACCGGATCCTACTGTCGACCGGCGTCACGGTGCTCAGCCTGCTCGATCCGGTGCGCGTCGCCGAGGACTACGCCACGATCGACCAGCTCTCGGGCGGACGTCTCGAGATCGTGATCGGTAAAGGCAACGAGGACAAGCACTTCCCGATGTTCGGCCGCACTCTCGAGCACCAGTACGACTACCTGACGGAGAACTACGAGCTGCTGCGGCGGCTGCTGCGCGAGGAGCACGTCACGTGGCGGGGCGATCACCACTCGCCGGTCGATGACGTCACGACGGTGCCGCGCCCGTTCGGTGGACCGTTCCGGATCTGGCACGGCTCGGCGACGTCGACGACCGCCGTCGACCTCGCGGCCCGGTTCGGCGACCCCATCGTCACCGCGAACGCCCTCCAACCGCGCGAGAACTATCGCGTGCTGATCGACCGGTACCGCGAGAAGTACGCCGAGCACGGGCACGACCCTGCCGCCGCCTACGTCGGATCCGGTTCCGGTGGGCTCTTCCTCTCCGCCACGACCGACCGGGCGATCGCCGAATACCGGCCCGTCTACGAAGGTTTCGCCGCACGCAACCGCAAGAGGTTCGCCGGCGAGACGCGCATCGGCAAGGTCAACATGTTCGAGACCATCGAAGACGCCGTCGAGCGCGGCCCAGCGCTGGTCGGCTCGTCCGAGCGGGTCGCGGAGAAGATCGTCGACTACCACCGGTCGTACCGGCACGACCTGCAGTCCGTCTCGCTCAACCCGGTACTACCGTACCAGCAGCAGCGCGACGTGCTCGCGCAGTTCGCCGAGGAGGTGGTCCCGCTCGTCCGCCGCGAGCTGCGCACCACCCTGTGGACCTCCGCAGACGCCGGTCGCGCAGCAGGCTTCACGGCCGAGAACGAAGGATCGAGGCAATGACGTCCCTGCTCCACCTCGCACTCGAGATCGACGGTGCCGGTGCACATCCCGCCGCCCACCTCGTCGACCCCGGTCGTGCCGCATACGCCGTCACCGGAGCCGGCGTACGCGCCGCGGCGGCGGTGGCGGAGAACGCGGGCTTCACGTTCGTGACCATCGACGACTCCCTCGTCCCCGCGCCAGGTGGCGTCGCGCAACGCCTCGACGCGGTAGTACGCGCCGCGTTCCTCGCACGGGTCACCTCGAGGCTCGGCATCGTGCCGCTGGCGCACCCCGCAACCGTCGAGCCGTTCCACCTCGCCAGCCAGCTCGCCGCACTCGACCACGCCACCGAGGGGCGAGCCGGATGGTTGGTGGGGACGACACCGGTACCGACCACCGCCGTGGCGCTCGGCCGCCCGGTCGCGGACGGCGGCGCCGCACTCTCCGCCGAGGTCGCCGACGTCATCGAAGTGGCTCAGCGCCTGTGGGACTCGTGGGAGGACGACGCCGTCATCCGGGACACCGACTCCGGCAGGTACATCGATCGCGATCGGCTGCACTATGTCGACTTCGCCAGCGACGGCGGCGATGGTCGGGCGGGCTTCAGCGTCAAGGGCCCGCTCATCGTGCCGCGCGGGCCGCAGGGCCGGCCCGTCGTGGTCGCTCCGCACGGCGCGGCACCGTCGGCGCTCGTCGATATCGTCCTCGTCTCGGATCCGCCCGCGGGCGACACCGAGAATCCCAGTGGCCCTGCGGTCTTCGTCGACCTCCCGGTCACGCTCGACACCGCGGAGACGACCGGCGAGACGCGCCGAGCCGAACTGGATTCCCTGACTGACGCATCGACCACGCGGGGATTCGTCGGCGGCGCAGCAGAACTCACCGCCCTCCTGCGGGGGCTACACGGCCGGGTCGACGGTGTCCGGCTACTGCCGTCGGTGCATTCGATCGACGTGCCGATCATCGTGCGCGAGGTGCTACCGCCGCTGCGCGTCGAACGGCGCACGCCCACTCCCCGGCCGGGCGCGACGCTGCGCGAGCACCTCGGCCTCTCCCGTCCCGCCAACCGCTACGCCACGACCGGGAGCACGCGATGAGCGACGAGAGCTACCCCCGTCCCGACGCCCAGGTGCACTTCGGGGTATTCCTGCAGGGCGTCAACCACGGCACCGTCTGGTCTGATCCCGCGAGCGGCTCGCAGATCGACTTCCAGACCTTCCAGAAAGTGGCGCAGACCGCCGAGCGCGGACTGTTCGACGCGTTCTTCCTCGGTGAGGGGCTGCGATTGCGCGAACAGCTGGGCCGGATCCACGATCTCGACGTGGTCGGCCGGCCCGACGCGATCACCCAACTCGCCGCGCTCGGCGCGGTGACCAGCCGGATCGGGCTGGCCGCCACGCAGAACGTCACCTACAACGACCCCGCGGACCTCGCCCGTCGCCTGGCGAGCCTCGACGTGCTGTCCGGAGGACGCGCCGCCTGGAACATCGTGACCACCGACAACGCGTGGACCGGTGCCAACTTCCGCCGCGGCGGGTGGCTCGACCACGCCGACAGGTACCGGCGCGCAGCTGATTTCGTCACCACCGCGCAGGCGATCTGGGATGGCGCGCCGTCGTCGCCCACCGCCCCGGCCGACCCGGTGCATCGGCTCGGACCCACGCTCGACGTGACCGTGGTCCCGACGGTGCCGCGCAGCCCGCAGCAGCACCCCGTGCTCTTCCAGGCCGGTGACTCGCCCGCGGGACGCGACTTCGCGGCGCAGTATGCGGAGGTGATCTTCTCGGCACACGGCAGCGACCTCGACGATGCGCTGGCGTTCGCACAGGACGTCCGGGCGCGCACCGTCGCCGCCGGCCGGCCCGCCGACGACCTGAAGATCCTGCCCGGAACGCAGTTCGTGCTTGCGGATACGCCCGCAGAGGCCGTCGAGAAGGGCCGCTGGGTCAAGGAGCAGCAGGTGACGCCTGCTACCGCCCTGTCGCTGCTCGGTCAGATCTGGGGCGAGGACCTGTCCGGGTACGACCCGGACGGCCCGCTCCCCACCCACGATCCCGTGATCGAGACGGTGGGCGAGACCCGCGGGGCAGCTCGCCACGGTGCCGACCCGCGCACCATCGCGGCGCAGTGGCGGGAGCGTGCGGAGACGGAGCACCTGACCATCCGCCAGCTGGTGATCGCGCAGGAACGTCAACGCGGGTTCGTGGGCACGCCGGCGTCGGTGGCCGAGCAACTGATCCGGTTCGTCAGGTCCGGCGCGTCCGATGGATTCAACATCACGCCGTGGATCGTCCCGGGCGGGCTCGACGATATCGTCGACCAGCTGGTGCCCGAACTACAGGAGCGGGGCGCGTACCGGACCGAGTACACGGGGTCCACGCTGCGCGAGCACCTGGGCCTGCGGCCGCCCCGCACCCGGCGGCACCAGGACTCGGAGCGGTCCGGCGTTCCCGACTGAGGCGGCCGCGACCCGGCGCACCTGACAACCGGAGCTTCACACCGGCCGTTGAGTGCGCGGCGCTGCGTCTAACCGGGGCCGAGCATGCTCGGCGACGGCGATCTGGGGCCTGGTCGAGGTCCGCCCGTCACTCGGCCGGCGCGGTACGGAGACCGTCGATCACGATCTGCAGGCCGAGGCCGCGACGGCTTGCGGACAACCGGCTCTCGGTGGCCAGCACGCCGGTGACGACGGCGTGCAACTCGGCGACGTCGACATCCCGTCGCACGCCGCCGGCTCGTTGGGCAGCGGTGAGGAGCGCCTGGAGTGCGGCGGACAGTCGTGCGCCCGACTCTTCGATCAGGCTGTTCGGCAGGCCGCCGACGGCTGCGGCCAGCGCGAGGTTGTCGCGGCCGGAGTCGACGAGTTCCGCGAGGAAGCCGAAGAAGTCTTCGACGGGATCGTCGCCGAGTTCGGCGGCGCGGGCGGCCAATTCGTCGAGCCGGTCGGCGATCACCGCCGCGAGGAGGGCCGCCTTGGTCGGGAAGTGACGGTGGACCGTGCCCGGGCCGACGCCCGCCGCCTCGGCGATCGCGTCGAGCGGTACGTCGACGCCCGCCTGCGCGAACGCCTCACGTGCGGCGGCCAGGATGCGCGCACGGTTGCGGACGGCATCGGCACGCGGCCCTCGGCTGCTCATACGACCTCCTGGATTCGACACTTGTGAAGCGGGGCGCACGCCCCGTATATTAACCGGGGCAGCAGACCCGCTTATAGCGTAGGAGACACCATGAGCATCGCAGTCACCGGCGGCAACGGCGAGTTCGGCAGGGCGGTGCTCGCGCAGCTGCGGGACCGGACTCGGGAGTCGATCGTGACGACGGTGCGCGACGTCGCGAAAGCAGACAAGCTGCCCGGCATCGACTACCGCGCAGGAGATTTCGACTATCCTGATGCGTTGCGAGGGTCACTCGTCGGAGTCGACACGGTGCTCGTCAACGCGACCTTCTTCGGCCCGGACCCGTCTCTGCGTCTTCCGCGGGTCACCGCGGCGATCGGTGCCGCGACCGAGGCCGGAGTGGAACGGATCGTTCTGACGAGCTGGCCCAGACTGGAGACATCGACCATGCCGTCCGTCCAGAACTACCGGGCGCTCGAGCGCACGGTGCAGGCCGCCGGGCCGAGCTGGACCATTCTCCGGCTGAACATCGGGATGGCCGACGCCCTTGCCCGCGACGTCGTGTGGGGACGACAGATGGGGGAACTCGTCGCGCCGGCACGGGACGCCTCGGCCGCCCCGGCTGCAATCCCCGACCTCGCGGCGGCGACCGCGATCGCGCTGGTCGACCGGCGCCGCGACGGCGACACACTCGAGCTCACCGGACCCCAGGACCTCGATTGGACCGACCTCGCCGACGCTGCGGGAGTGCCGTTTCGCGCCGTCTCCGACGAGGACTACACCGCGTACCTCACCGAGAACTTCGGCTTCCCGCCGGAGACGACGGCGCTGCTGACGGCCCTGTATGCAGATTTCCGCGAGGGGCGGTCCAGCGCGACGGGCACGCTCCCCGACCTCCTCGGCCGCCCGGCCGTGCCGGGCATCGAAGCCGTTCGAGCGCGCGTCGCCCTCTTCCCGGCGCAGTGAGGGCGGATGCGGCTAAGCGTCGTCGGACGATCGGCGGCTTGCGCCGCGTTGCCACCAATCCGCCGCCGCGAACTCATCGTCATCGGCATCGGCCATGCGCCCGATAAGGTACGCGGTGGTCTCGACCTGTCCCCCGGACTGCGCGCAGAACCCCCACAATTTCTTCGCGGCGCGGTGGTACTGGTGGATGACGGCGTCGACCTCGAACACGTCCAACTCGCCGGCCCGAAACCGTACGAGCTCGGCTTCGACGTGTTCGATCAGCCGGGTCAGCTGCGCCTCGTGATACGCCGCGACCTGCTCGCGGGCGGCACGACGCTCACTCTTGGTACCCATCCGACCGACGGTAGCGCCGCCCGGCGACCATCGCCGGTGACCGGCGACTCCCGTCACCGAGGGCCGTCGCGCCGCCGCGGACCATTCGAGTCAGTGCGCACTTCCGGCCGACCACCCGCCAGGCACCCGCATCAGCCGAATGCCCTTGACATCCGACCAAAACCGATGCACCCGCTGAAGTACGAGCGAGCCCAGCTTTCGAGGTCAGCGCCGATGCCGCGCGGTTGAGCGTGGGTGGCGATGCCAGGGCCCGGTTCCGCTGTTGCGGTGACGCAGGTTCCGTGGTCGGTGGGGGCCCGATCTCGCTGCTGGTGTACGGCTGGATCGCGATCGTCGGTGGCATGTCGACGGGCCGGGTCCGTGAGATGGGGTCGACGTCGATGGGAGATACGTGTCGCGACCACTCGCACGAATTCGGCGGACACGCCGGCGTGTCGGGTGAATCGGTGCGGGTAACCGAGCCCCGAGCCGCTGGAGGAGGAATCCGCCGCGGGTCCGCGACCGGGGACGCGGACGTAGACCACACGTGCCGGTCGCACGCTCGACTGCGCGGCATCGGGGTCAGCGCCGAGTCAGCGCTCGAGGCCGGACCGAGGCAGCCCTCAGACCCCGGTGGCGAGCGCCCCGTCGAGGAAGACGGCGAGGATGGCAGCGCTGGTGGGTTCGACGCCTTCGCGGTCGCGGGCTGCGCGGGTGATGGCCCCCTGGATGAGGTCGCCGTAGATGTCCAGGAGCGTGTGGGCTGGTAGGTCGTTGCGGAGGGTGCCGTCGTCGATGCCCCGTTCGAGCAGCCGCAATACGGGCTCGTTGATCTGGGCCGTCGCAGCGTCGGGCGGCGTGGGTGCGAGGTAGGCGAGCGCGACGTATTCGGCTCCGGTAGCGATGAACCCCCGGGTGATTCGGGCCAGTGCTTCGGCAACGGGCAGGGTGTCGAGCTGGGCTTCGCGGATGCGGCCTCGAAGTTCGTCCATGGCTCGCCTGGCGAGGGCTTGAAGGAGCGCCTCCCGGTTGGGGAAGTAGCGGTACAGGGTCGAGCGGGCGACGCCGGCCGCCTGGGCGATGTCGGCCAGGCTGGCGGCGTCCCGCTGTTCCGCGAGGACGCGAGCGGCGTGCTCGAGGATCGTGCCGGCTGTCCGGTCTTGGAGTGCTGGACTCTTGGCCACTCGAGGAGCATACCTGCATGTACCAAGATAGGACACTGATGTCCTATAGAGGTACAGTACGAGTCCACCGCGATCAGGAGGACCGAATCATGGCCGACCGTCCCGCCGCTCTCGTCACCGGCTGTTCCTCCGGGATCGGCAAGGCGACCGCACTCGCACTGGTCGACGCGGGATTCGTCACCTGGGCTACCGCACGGCGGCCTGAGACCCTGGCCGACCTGCAGACGGCCGGGTGCCGCACCCTCCGCCTCGACGTGACCGACGAAGACTCCCGCAACCGCGCCGTCGCCGCCGTCGAGGCCGAACACGGACATGTCGCCGTACTCGTCAACAACGCCGGCTACGCCCAACCGGGCGCGGTCGAGGAGACCTCCCTCGACTCCTACCGCACCCAATTCGAGGTCAACGTCTTCGGGCTCGTCCGAATGTGCCAGCTCGTTCTCCCGGCGATGCGTAGGGCGGGAGGAGGCACGATCGTGAATCTCGGTTCCGGTGCCGGACTCGTCGCACCACCGCTGTCCTCGGCGTACGCGATGAGCAAGTACTCGCTGGAGGCGCTCTCCGACTCGCTCAGATTCGAGGTTCGTCGCTTCGGCATACGAACCGTTCTCATCGAAGCCTCCGCCGTCAAGACGTCCTTCACCGACACCCTCGAGCGTCTGGTCCCCGACCATGCTCCACACAGCCCCTACGAGACCGTCACCACCAACGTCCTCGGGTTCGCACGCCGCGAAGCCGACAACGGCATTCCCCCCGAGCAGGTCGCCCGAACCATCCTGCGAGCGGTCCGATCGCGAAACCCCCGAGGCCGCTACAAGGTCGGCAGCCAGAGTCGGATAGCGCCACTCGCCCGCCGAGCGCTCGGCGACCGCGCGTGGGACGCACTCCTGGCCAGACTCGTCAACTGAGTGCCGCGGGGACGGCGGCACGGGAGCGTCGGCCGGGACGGAGGAGTCGCCCCGTCCCGGCCCACACCTCACACGGCGATCACAGGTCCGCGCGCACCGCTGCCGCGGCGGCGACCAGGTTGCGCAGCGACTCCGTGACCTCGGCGGTGCCGCGGGTCTTGAGGCCGCAGTCGGGGTTGACCCACAGCCGCCCGGCGGGGACGGCGACGAGCGCCGCGCGTAGCGACTCCTCGATCTCCGCCTGCGCGGGCACGCGGGGCGAGTGGATGTCGTAGACGCCCGGGCCGACCTGGTTCGCGAACCCGGCCGCGTTGAGGTCGTCCAGAACCTCCATCTTCGACCGCGCGGCCTCGATGGACGTGACATCCGCGTCCAGGTCGGAGATCGCACCGATCACGTCGCCGAACTCCGAGTAGCACAGGTGCGTGTGGATCTGCGTCGAGTCCGCGACACCCGACGTCGCCAGCCGGAACGATCCGGTGGCCCAGTCCAGGTATGCGGGCCGGTCGGCCGCGCGCAGCGGCAGGAGCTCGCGCAGCGCGGGCTCGTCGACCTGGACGATCGCCACACCGGCCGACTGCAGGTCCACGGTCTCGTCGCGGATCGCCAGCGCCACCTGCGCCGCCGATTCGGCCAACGGCTGATCGTCGCGCACGAACGACCACGCGAGGAGGGTGACCGGGCCCGTGAGCATCCCCTTGACGGGCCGCGGCGTGAGCGACTGCGCGTAGGTGATCCACGACGTCGTCATGGGCGTCGGCCGCGTGACCTCGCCGAACAGGATCGGCGGCCGGACGCAGCGGGTGCCGTACGACTGGACCCAGCCGTTCTGCGTCGACAGGAAGCCTTCGAGCTGGTCCGCGAAGTACTGCACCATGTCGTTGCGCTCGGGTTCGCCGTGCACGAGGACGTCGAGGCCGAGCTCCTCCTGCAGCCGCACCACGGCCTCGATCTCGGCCCGCATCCGCCGCGTGTACTCGGCCTCGTCGATCCGCCCGGCACGCAGGTCTGCGCGGGCGACGCGGATCGCCGACGTCTGCGGGTACGAGCCGATCGTCGTGGTGGGCAGCAGGGGCAGTCCCAGACGCTCGGCCTGCAGTACCGCTCGCTCGGCGGCCGGCGCACGGCCCGTGCCGCGCGTGGTCAGCGCGTCGAGCCGCGCTCGCAGCGACGGATCGCGGCGACGGGGATCCGCGGCGCGGCTCGCGACGATCGCTGCGGCGGAATCGAACTCGACGGCGACGGTGTCGCGCCCCCGGGTCAGCGCGCGCGACAGGGTGACCACCTCGTCGACCTTCTCCGCGGCGAACGCGAGCCAGGACCAGACGTCCCCGGACTCGTCCTCGGCGGCCACGGTGTAGGGCACGTGCAGGAGCGAGCACGACGTGGAGACGGCAACGGTCCCGGCCGATCCCAGTGCCGTGCCCAGGGTCGCAAGGGCACGGTCGAGGTCCGTCCGCCAGATGTTGCGGCCGTCGACGACGCCGGCGAGCAGCAGCTTGTCGCGCAGCTCGGGCACGGCCGCCACCGTCGACGCCGCGCGGGGGTCGGTCACCAGATCGACGGCGATCGCCTCGACGCCGGTACGAGCGAGCGCGGACAGGCCCGGGCCCGGGTCGCCGAAGTAGGTGGCGACCGCGATCGCGGGCCGCTTCGCGGCAGACGCCAGGTCGCCGTACACGCGATGCGCCTCGTCGGCCAGGCCTTGGCCGGCCTCGGTGACCAGCACCGGCTCGTCGATCTGCACCCACTGCGCGCCGTGCTCGGCGAGGCGGGCGAGCAGATCCCGATACAGGGGGATCAGCTCGTCGAGGCGGGTGAGGGGATCCTCGGCGCCGTTCCCGGCACCGTCGGGCTTGGCGAGGGCGAGGAATGTGAGCGGCCCGACGATGACGGGGCGCGCGGGCACGCCCTGCGCGAGGGCCTCGTCGAGGTCGGCGAGGACCTGCTCGGGGTGCAGCGAGAAGACGGTGTCGGCGCCGATCTCGGGGACGAGGTAGTGGTAGTTGGTGTCGAACCACTTGGTCATCTCGAGCGGCGTCACGTCCGCCGTACCGCGGGCGGCGGCGAAGTAGCGGTCGAGGGGGTCGTCGATCGCAGCGACGCGCGGCGGCAGCGCCCCGAGCAGTACCGCGGTGTCGAGGATCTGGTCGTAGTAGCTGAAGGTATTGGTGGGCACGGAGTCGAGCCCGGCGGCGACGAGGGCCGCCCACTGGTCGCGGCGCAACTGCGCGGCGGTGGTCTCCAGCCGAGCACGGTCGACGGTGCCCTTCCAGTAGCCCTCGATCGCGCGCTTGAGCTCGCGGCGCGGGCCGATGCGGGGATACCCCAGAACTGTTGCGGTGAAGCGGGTTTCGGTCACGTGCGGACAGGTCCTTATCTGTGTGCTGGCCGGCTAGCCACCCACCCGGGACACGCACGCACGCTACGCCGAGGCACCGCCCTTTCGGACACCCGTCGTCACCGATGCGGTCGCGCCCAGTCCACGAGGCGGCACACCACCGGACGCGGCGCGTCCGGTACAGCGGGCAGGTATTCGGACTCGCAGGCATCACGCTCGCCCCTACTCGCCGCTGCTTCCCAGACCTGCGGGCCCAGTGCGTATACGCGACTTTCGTTCCTGCTCACCGCTGCGGGACAGTCCCGGACTCACACCGGGTTCCCTCTTCACGCGCCCGGCGGGCCGAGCGCGCTGCGCCGCCACCGCCCGTCGGGGCCGCCGCGACACCAGCTGCGTCGCCCATGGTAGCCCGGTACTGAAAACGGGCCGGAAACCCCTCGAAACCGATCCACTCGGAATCGTCGGGAAGTCCCTTCCACTTTCAATCTATAGCCGACCCCGGGGCTTGCCGCAAGGCCGGGGTGAGGGCGCACAATCGCGGGTCGAGTCGAGACCTCAGATCGGAGCGTGCCCGTGAACCCCGTGAACACCAGCGCATTCAACCTCCCCGAACGCCTGGCGGCCAAGGCCCGGCCCGAGTTGATCGCGGCCGATGAGCGGCACCTCACCGCCATCGCAGACGACCTGGGACGGCAGCTCGCCGACCTGTCAGCACGCCTCGAAGCGGAGCGACGCAAACCCAGCGGGCTCGGCCAGGAGACGATCCAACGCGACGCGGAGGTCCGCCGACTCGCCGCCCGGCTCCGGGCGATGCGGCGCTTCGGGGTCGACCTGTGCCTGGGTCGCATGGTGTTCGCGGACGGCCGCGACCCGGTGTATATCGGCCGCCTCGGCGTCGCGGGGGCCGACGGCCGTGACCTGCTCATCGACTGGCGCTCCCCCGCCGCCGAGCCGTTCTTCGGCGCCACCTACGCCGACCCGATGGGGCTCACCGCGCGGCGCAGGTACCGCTGGACGCACGGGCGGATCACGGACTACTGGGACGAGGTGTTCGATACCAGCGGGTTCGGTGCCGACGGTGCCGGTGCGGGCGAGTCCCTCGCGACCCTCGACGACCAGTCCGCGTTCATCGCGAGCCTCGGCGCGAGCCGGTCGCCGCGGATGCGGGACGTCCTCGGCACCATCGCGGCCGATCAGGACGCGATCATCCGCGCCGGGTCGCACGGCGCGCTGGTCGTCGACGGCGGGCCCGGCACCGGCAAGACCGTCGTCGCCCTGCACCGCGCGGCCTATCTCGTCTACTCCGACCCGCACCTGGGCCACCACCGCGGCGGCGTCCTGTTCGTCGGACCGCACGAGCCGTACCTCGCGTACGTCGCCGACGTGCTCCCCAGCCTCGGCGAGGAGGGCGTACAGACGTGCACCCTGCGCGATCTGGTCACCGAGGGCGCCGCGGCCGTGGCGGAGACCGACCCGGAGGTCGCCCGCCTCAAGTCGTCGGGCGAGCTGGTGGATGCGATCGACGCCGCCGTGCGGTTCTACGAGCAGCCTCCGCGGAAGTCCATGACGGTCGAGACCGACTGGGCGGACATCCGATCCAGCCCGGCCGACTGGGCGGATGCGTTCGCGGCACCCGACCCCGGGACGCCGCACAACGAGGCCCGGGAGCAGATCTGGGAGGCGCTCATCGAGCTGCTGGCGGACCGGGCCGACGGTGACGCCCCACGCGGTGAGATACAGAAATCGCTGCGGCGCAACAGAGAGCTGCGCTCGACGCTCGACAACGCGTGGACGCTGATCGAGGCCGCCGATCTGGTCGGCGACCTGTGGTCGGTACCCGCGTACCTGAAGCTGTGCGCGCCGTTCCTCACCGCCGACCAGGTACGCACCCTGCAGCGAGCGGACGCCCAGGCGTGGACGGCGTCCGACCTGCCGCTGCTCGACGCGGCCCGGCGACGGCTCGGCGACCCGCAGGCCGCGCAGTTGCACCGTCGGCGCGGTGCGGCGCTGGCAGCGGAACGCGAGCAGCGCGCGAAGGTCATCGACGAACTGCTCGCCAACGACATGGTCGACTTCGACTTCGAGGGCGAGGGCCTGGTGTCGATGCTCCGTAACCAGGACCTGAAGGACGCGCTGATCGACGAGGAGGCGCTGCCGCGCAGCGAGCCGGACGAGCTCGCCGGGCCGTTCGCGCACATCGTCGTCGACGAGGCCCAGGAGCTGACCGACGCGCAGTGGCGGATGCTGCTGAGCCGCTGCCCGTCCGGCAGCCTCACCATCGTGGGCGACCGCGCACAGGCCCGCAGCGGGTTCGCCGAGTCCTGGCGGGAGCGGCTCGAGCGGATCGGTCTGCACCGGGTCGACGTGTCGTCGCTCTCCATCAACTACCGGACGCCCGAGGAGGTGATGGCGGAGGCCGCCCCCGTGATCCGGGCTGCCCTGCCCGACGCGAACGTGCCGACATCGGTGCGCAGCAACGGGATCCCCGTCACCCACGCCGCCACGTCGGAGCGGGACGCGGTGTTGGCCGCATGGCTGGGCGAGCACCCCGACGGGATCGCCTGCGTGATAGGCGATCCGGGCTTCGCCGCGAGACCGCGCGTGCGGTCGCTGACGCCGGAGTCGGCGAAGGGGCTCGAGTTCGACCTCGTGGTCCTCGTCGACCCGCAGGCGTGGGGCGACGGCATCCAGGGCGCCGTCGACCGGTACGTCGCGATGACCCGGGCGACGCAGCGGCTGGTGATCCTCACCAGCGCGGCATAGCGCGGACGGCGGCTTCTCAGCGGGCCGCAAGGCACCGCCGGGCAGCCTGACCGGCATGACCACTGTGCGACGTCTCCCCGTCCGACCCGGCGCCCTCCGCGTGCCGGCGATCACGGCCGTCTTCTGGCTGGTGAAGGCGCTCTCGACGGCGTTCGGCGAGTCGGCCTCCGATGCGATGGTGACCGACATGGTCCCGGAGATCGCCGTCGGGCTGGGCTTCGTCGGCTTCTGCGCCGCGCTCGCGCTGCAGTTGCGGCGCGGGCGGTACGTCGCCTGGACGTACCGGCTCGCCGTGGTCGCCACGTTCGCGATGGGCACCGCGTCAGGCGACTTCGCCGCCGACACACTGCATCTCGGCTATCTGCCAGCGGCTCTGCTGTTCGCGGTGGCGATCACGGTGCCGGCCGCGGGCTACCGCCGGCCGCACTGGAATCCGGTCGTCTGCTTCTGGGCCGCGTACGTGATCACCCGCCCGCTCGGCGCGTCGATCGCCGACTGGCTCGGCAAGCCGCGCGCGGCGTGGCGTCGGGCTGGGCGACGGGCCAGTGGTGCTGATCCTGGGCGCGGCGATCGTCGCGCTCGTGGGGTACCTGACGGTGACCCGATCCGACGTGCAGGATCCCGCCGCCGCCTGAGACCGCGGTCCCGGCTCACGGGCGGAGTACCCGCGCGGCCAGGTCCGCGGGTGCCTGCATGCAGTAGGAGTCGGTGAGCAGCTCGGCGAGCTCGGCCCAGTCGGTGGCCTCATCGAGCAGGATCCCGACGGCGTTCGCGCCCCAGCCGGCGCGGAAGTACGGCGGACCCATGTTCTCGAAGGCGGGGAGTTCGCCTGGCTCCGCCTGGAAGACGATGCGGAAGAGCTGGTCCTCCCCGCCGAACACATGCGCCACCGTCGAGCTCTTCACCCGCCACCGCGCTCCGACCCATGCGGACTCCCGCCGACACTCGGGGAACGCCGACAGGATCCGGTCGAGTCGGCGCACCCACTCCGTGGGCACGTCTGGTCGCGTGGACACGGGGCCAGGATGCCAGACGGTGCCGACAGGTTTCAGGCCTCACGCGTAGATCCCGCGAGCAGGATCGCGGCGGCGAGCCCGCGCGCCAGGCCGGTGGACTCCGCGGGCGGCGGCGAGCCCGTGAGGAGGTGCCGACGCACCACGGCGAGGGGCAGATCGAACATCGCGAACCCCACCTCTGCGGTGGACCGACCCGACTGCGCCGCTACGCTTCTCACCACGATGTCGATGGCCTCGGACTGTCGGTCGCGCAGCTGGTTCCAATCCCGCACCGAGTCTGCACGCCACTCACCCGGCGCGAATGCCGTCACGCCCGCCTGCAGCACCAGTGCCTCCTCGAGATGTGCACGGCACCATTCGACCGTCCACGCGACAGCGGCGACCGCAGCGGACGGGCTCGGCGAGACGGCCGCCGCCTCGACATACGCCTCATGGAAGCGGCGCACCGTGCGCAGCCAGACGGACGCGAGCAGCGTGGGGCGGTCCGGGAAGCGGTGGTACACGGACCCGCTGGGCGCTCCCGCCTCGCGCGCGACCGCCGCGACGGTCAACCCGCGTGCGCCATCGCGGGCGAACAGACGGATCGCGGCGTCGAGCAGCGCGTCACGGTCGTGCAGCGTCGGTCTACCCACGGCGCGCAGTTTATGCTAGACCTATTTTAGAGACTACTCTCTAGAAAGGTTCGGCATGGCCTCCACCAGCGACGATCCCCGTTTTGCGGCGGCATCCATACTCGACGCACAACCGTTCAACGCTCTGGTCGGCGCTCGTCTCACGGAATTCGGGGACGGGGGCGCCGAGCTGATCCTCGACGTCGAGGAGCGGCACCTCCAGCAGTACGGCGTCGTGCACGGCGGGGTGCTCGCGTACCTCGCGGACAATGTGGTGACGTTCGCGGCCGGCACCCGCCTGGGCTCCGGCGTCATCACCGCAGGCGTCGACGTGAGCTACCTGCGCGCAGCGCGCAACGGCCGTCTGCGTGCCATCGGCACCGTCGTCCACCACACCGCCCGGCACGCCGTCGGCACCGCCGAGATCTGGCACCATGCGCCCGACGGTGCCGAACCCGTCCTCTGCGCGATCGCCCGCGGAACCGTGTTCGCCACCACCGGATCGCGGTAGCGATGGCCATCCCGGCGGTCGACTGGGAGTTCGCGCGGCGCACTGTCCAGCGTGGCGTCGCGACCTCCCTGCACTGCGCCATCGCCTCGCGGAACGCCGACGGCACACCGCACGTGACACCGATCGGATCGATGCTCCTGCACCGGGACTCGGCGTCGGGGATCTACTTCGACGTGTTCAACGCACGCCTGGCCCGCAACGTCGACGCGGACCCGCGGGTGACGGTGCTCGCTGTCGACAGCGGCCGCGCCGTATGGGCCCGGGCATTACTGCGGGGCCGCTTCGGCGACTCCCCCGGCGTGCAACTCACGGGATCGGTGGGTCCCGCCCGACCCGGCACGCCCGAGGAGATCGCACGGTTCCATCGCGTGGTCGGCCCGCTGCTGCACCTTCCCGGCGGTCGGGCGATGTGGGGCGATCTGCCCCGGGTGCGCGACGTCCGCTTCGACACCCTCGACCGCGTGCATCTCGGCAGGATGACGCGTTGACGAGCTGCGTCGGTCTCCCGGCGCTGCGACCGAAGACATCGCACACGCCATCACGCCGGTGATAGCATGTGCGCATGGCGAACATGCTCGATTTCGAGGCGTTCCTCGCCTCGCACGGGATCGAGGGTCTGACCGGGGAGGACGTCCTCGGCGCCCTGGAGGAGGGGATCGACGCGCGCACCTCGGTCGTCGTGCCGGTCACCGCCGGGGACTTGGAGTATCTGCGCGCGCACGGTGGAGTGGATGCTCGGGCGGCGTTGGACGACTGGGACCCCGCCGCCGCGGCTGGCAGGCGGGCTCTGGGGTATACCCGCGAGGCGGGGGATTTGATCGCGGACTCGGTGACCGTCGCGCAGGCCGCGCGGCTGCTCGGTGTCGACCGCTCGCGTATCTCCCGGCGGCTGCGGGACAAGACGCTGTACTCGTTCAGGATCGGCGACCGGATCCGGATCCCGCTGTGGCAGTTCACCGGTGACCGGCTCCTGCCCGGGCTGACGGAGGTCGTCGCCGCGCTCCCGCGCGGGTTCTCGCCGGCCGCGGTCGCGGCTCGGATGCGCTCGCCGTGGGACGAGTTGGGTGGGGAGAGTATCGCAGGGTTCCTGGCCGCCGGCGGGGCGCCCGAGATCGCCGCTGAGCTGGTCGCAGCGATGGGGCGGTGGTGACCGTCTCGGACGGCAAGGTACCCCCGGTCCCGCCGCGCCCACTGACCCGTGACCCCGACGACGTGCTCGCATACACCGGGACGCTGTGGCGGATCCACCGCACCCGAGGGGAGTTCGTGCTGCCGTGGAACGGCTTCCGCAGCTACGGGCCGCTCGCGGACATGCGTTTCGATCCGCATCCCGATGGTCCGCCGCAGGCGCATGACGGCGTCGGAGTGCACTACAGCGCGGAGGATATCGCGACGGCCGCCGCGGAGATGGGCCAGCAGGATCGGCTGGTCAACACCACCGATGGTGCGCCGTGGCTGACATCGTGGGTGCTGCGGCGGCCGGTGCGACTGCTGGACTTGACCGGGGCGTGGGCGGTGCGCAACGGTGCAGCGCACGCACTGGCGTACGCGCCGCGGCCGGTGTGCCGGGCGTGGGTCCGCGCGGCCTACGAGCAGTTCCCGGATGTCGAGGGGGTGCGGGCGATCTCCACGATGACCGGCGGGGTGAATGTCACCCTGTGGGCGCGTGCCGTCGACGCGTTCCCGGAACATCCGGCGTTCGACCGCAGTCTCGCCGATCCGCTCGTCTACGCGGTGCTCGAGCAGGTCTCGCGGCGCATCCGGTACGACATCCGTTGAATCCTCCCACGGATGAAAACGCCCTGCTCACGTCCCTCACCGGGTGAGTGTTCAGCAATCCGCTACGTTCAGCAAGAATGAACAGATGTGATAATTGAACGCCGACGAACCCCCGATCAGATCGATTCTCCTGCACCCGGGACTGGCGGCGGGGATCAACAGGATGACGCGTTGACGACGACGAGTCCGACCTCATCGACTTCGAAGTCTCCCCGGTAGCGCGACGGATCCGCCGACCGCCGCGGCGAAACACAGAGCAGCGATCACGGCACATGCCAGGTGCAGCCCACCGATGAAGGCGTGTTGGGCTGCGCCGAGAAGCGCCGGGGCGTGGCGAGCGACCGCGAACGCGAACGGTGCGGACTGGGCGGCGTCGCGGGCGCCGCCGACGGCGGCGAACGCGTTGCCGAGGAGGCGGGATCAGAACACCGACGAGAAGAGCGAGCCGATGACGGCGACTCCGAGTGTCGAGCCGAGTTCACGGGTGGCGTCGTTGACGGCCGAGCCGACTCCGGCTCGCGCAGGAGGGAGGACCAGCATGATGGATTCCGTTGCCGGCGTGGAGATGAGTCCCATCCCGGCGCCCATGAACATCATCTGGGGAACGATGGTCGACCAGTACGGGGTACTCACGTCGACGGTGGCGGCGATCCAGGCCGTGGCGGTTCCGAAACACGCCAGGCCGGTGGTGACGACGGCGCGCGTCCCGATCCGCGGTGCGAGGAACCCGCCGATCAGTGACGCCACCGCTATCGATCCGGCAACGGGCAGGATGCGGGCTCCCGTCGACAGCGGTGTGTAGGCGCGCACGACTTGGAAGTACTGCGTGATCAGGAAGATGAAGCCGGCGAGCGCGAAGAAGGTCACGGCGACGGCGCCGCTGGCCGCGCTGAACCGCCGGTCGCGGAACAGGGAGACGTCGAGCATGGGGTGGCTCGCCCTTCGCGACCGAGAGCGCCAGTCCTGGCAGGTCGAGCGGCGGGATGTCCGGGTCGCGCGACTCGGGGACGAGCAGGAATGCGAGTCCGGCGGCCAGCACGGCTACCGGCACCAGGGCCCAGAACACACTGCCCCAGTAGAAGTGGTTCAACAGCAGGCCGCCGGTGACCGGTCCGGTCGCGACCCCGATGCCCACCACGGCACCCCAACCGCCCACGGCGGCGGCCCGTCGTCGCCGGTCGGGGAAGGTATTGGGGTGCCGTGCACGAGCCCTCCTACGGCGCTGGCGGCGGCGAAGCCCAGCAGCCCGAGGATCAGGGCGGGTCGGCGGCCGTGTCGGTCGGACAGGCTTCCGGCGGCGAGGACGAGCGCCGCGAACGCCAGGTTGTAGCCGTCGACGATCCATTGCAGCCCTTTGGTATTCGCACCCAACTCGGTCGCGATGTCGGGGAGCGCGACGTTGACGATGGTGATGTCGAGGTTGATCGCCAGGACGGCGACGTAGACCGCGACCAGAATGCCGACCTTGTGGCTCACTACTCGTCCGTGGCGCGCTCGTCCGTGGCGCGCCAGTCGCGGATCGCGGCCACGAATTCTTCTGGAGCGTCGGATTCGACGTAGAGCCCTGCGCCGTCGACGATCACGGTCCGGTGGTGCGGGAAGGTCGACTCCAGGCGCTGAAGTTCCTTGGTTCGGAAGACCCGGTCGGCACCGCCCCAGACGATGAGCGTCGGTAGGTGACTGATCTCCACCAGAGCGGACTCGACCTCGGTGAAGAATTCTCGACTGGCGATGATGCGGCTGGGCAGGATCGCTGAAGCCTGGCGTCGGTGCGGGGTGTCCTGCGCCCGTCGATAGTGGGTCATCTCGGCGGGCGTGGGCTTGCGGCGGCGATGGCCCGTAGGGACGAAGGCGTTGACGACGAGGTCCAACTGCCCAGCCAGCAGGCGGAGCGGAAGTGATCCTCCGATTCGGGAGAATCCTTCGAAGTAGAGGTCGCCGTTGGTCGGCCATGCCCAGGTGTTGGCGAGTACCAGCCGATCGAAGGTGCCTGGTCTGCGCTCCGCGACGGCCAGTCCGATCGGTCCGCCCCAATCCTGTCCGACGAGCGTGGCCTCGTCGATGCCGAGCGCGTCGACGAAGGTCGTGACCACGTCGGCGTGCTCCTCGGGCAGGTATCGGTACCCGGGCTTCGCGGTGGATAGTCCGAAGCCGGGGTAGTCGAGAGCGATACACCGGAACTCGTCGCGCAGTGCGCGAACGACGTC
The DNA here is from genome assembly GCF_039541155.1 of Tsukamurella soli. Taxonomy (NCBI): domain Bacteria; kingdom Bacillati; phylum Actinomycetota; class Actinomycetes; order Mycobacteriales; family Tsukamurellaceae; genus Tsukamurella; species Tsukamurella soli. Next base: position 13,442 of record NZ_BAABFR010000038.1, on the reverse strand, counting down.
GCGCCACAGGAACGACCACGTCGGATTGCCGTGCAGCATCAACAGGATCGGTCCGGACCCCTCGTCCACGTAGTGCACGACGTTCCCGTCGATCTCGACGAAGTGGCTCTCGAACGGGTACAACTCGTCGTCCACCCAGGCCGGCCGTTGCGCGGATTCCATCGTGAGGCCCCTCTCAATATACTTGAATAAATCAAGCTAGCTTGAAAAAGTCAAGGGGATCGATGAGTCGGAGCTATGGCCAGTACTGCGGGCTCGCCCGCGCCCTCGACCTCGTCGGAGATCGGTGGACGCTCCTGGTGGTGCGCGAACTGCTCCTCGGACCGGCGCGGTATCGCGATCTGCAGCACGGACTACCCGGAGTGGCGACCAACCTGCTCTCCGACCGTCTCCGCGATCTCGAGGCCGCCGGCATCGTCGAACGTCGGCCCGCAGCCGACAGCAACGCCGTCGTGTATGCCCTGACCGAGTGGGGTGCCGAATTGCGCGGGCCCATCGAGGGTCTCGTTCGTTGGTCCACACCACTGATGGTCAGCGGCCCCGGGACGGACGCCTTCCATCCCGAGTGGCTACCGGTTCCGCTGCTCGCCCTGCTACGCGCCCGCGCGACGGGCTCCCCGGCCGCGACGGTCGGCGTCATTGTCGATCAGCAGACCTTCCAGGTGTCCGTCGACGACTCCGGCCTGGACATCCGCGCCCACGACGGCCGCGAGTTGGACGCCACCGTCGAAGCGGAACCGATGATCATCCTCGGCCTGGCGGCGGGGCTACTCGACCTCGACAGCATCCGGTCGATGGTCGCCCTCACCGGCGACGAGTCCGCCGTTCGCCAGGCCTTCGGGCTGACGGCCCCGCGCCGGTGAGGCGCCGACGAATCTCCCGCGCCCGTCACTGCCAGTTCCGTGAGGTGGTGGGCACCGACAGGTCCATGCGCTGCAGCCGGTCGGCGACGACGGTGACCGCACCCTCCGCATTCTGCAGCCTCCCCCGCACCAGCAGCGCCGGCGCGATCTGCGCCACCGTCCGATACCGAGCCCATAACCCCTTGCTGCACAACACGTTGACCATCCCCGTCTCGTCTTCGAGGTTGATGAACGTGACGCCGCCGGCCGTCGCGGGGCGCTGCCGGTGGGTGACCGCCCCACCCACGAGGACGCGGTCACCGTCGGGCAGGAACAGCAGGCGGTCGGCCGTGACCACGCCGAGCGCATCCAGCCGCGGACGCAGGAACTCCGTCGGGTAGGAGCCGACGGTGACGCCCGTCGCCCACACATCGGCGGCGGCGAGTTCGACGTCGCTCATGCCCGGCAGCGTCGGCGGCACGCCCGCCGTGGCCATCCCCGGCAACCGGTCCGGCCGCTCCCGCGCGGCGGTGCCGGCCGCCCACAGCGCCTGGCGGAGACTGCCGCCGAAGCACGCGAACGCACCCGCAGTGGCCAACGCCTCGGTCTGCGCGGCCGTGAGCTCAACCCGACCGGTCAAGTCCAACAGGCTGGTGAACGGGCCACCCGCGTCCCGCTCGGCGACGATGCGCTCGGCGAGGTCACTCCCGATGCCGCGCACGGCGGCCAGACCGAGCCGCACCTGCGTCCCCCGCTCCTCCAGGTCCGGCCACGCCAGGCTGGCGTTGATGTCGGGCCGGTGCACCGTCACTCCGTGCCGTCGCGCATCCGCGATCAGCGACTGCGGCGAGTAGAAACCCATCGGCTGCGCCCGCAGCAACGCCGCGCAGAACACCGCCGGGTGGTAGAGCTTGATCCACGACGAGTAGTACACCAGCGAAGCGAACGACTGCGCGTGGCTCTCGGGGAAGCCGAAATTAGCGAAGGCACAGAGCTTCTCGAAGATCCGTTCCGCCAGCTCGGGCTCGATGCCGTGTCGGTCCTTCGCACCCCGGTAGAACCGGTCGCGCAGCCGCTCCATCCTCGCAAGCGAGCGCTTGGCACCCATCGCGCGGCGCAGCTGGTCGGCCTCCGCGGGGGTGAACCCGGCGACGTCCACCGCGAGCTGCATCAGCTGCTCCTGGAACAGCGGCACGCCGAGTGTGCGCTTGAGCGCCGCGTTCATCGACGGATGCTCGGGTGTGCGATCCTCCTCCCCCTTACGACGCCGGATGTACGGGTGCACCGACCCGCCCTGGATGGGGCCGGGACGGATCAGCGCGACCTCGACCACCAGGTCGTAGAACTCCTTCGGCCGCAGCCGCGGCAGTGTCGCCATCTGCGCCCGCGACTCCACCTGGAACACACCCACCGAGTCGGCGCGGCTGAGCATCTCGTACACCGCGGGGTCGTCGAGGCTCAGCTTCCAGAGGTCGACCTCGAGCCCCTTGTGCTCCTTCAACAGATCGACGGCGTAGCGCAACGCGCTGAGCATCCCCAGACCCAGCAGGTCGAACTTGATCAGCTTCACCGCCGCACAGTCGTCCTTGTCCCACTGCAGGACGCTCCGGTTCTCCATGCGCGCCCACTCGGTGGGGCACACGTCCGCGATCGGCCGGTCGCAGATCACCATGCCGCCCGAGTGGATCCCCAGGTGCCGGGGAAGATTCGTGATCTCGTCGGCCAGTTCCGCGACGGCATCGGGAATGCCCGCATCGGAGGTCTCTCCGCGGTCCCGGTGACGGCTCACGCCCTTGCTCCACGCATCCTGCTGTCCCTGCGAGAAGCCCAGAGCCCGAGCGACATCCCGCACCGACGACCTGCCGCGGTAGGTGATCACGTTGGCCACCTGCGCCGCGTTGTGCCGCCCGTACCGCTCGTACACGTGCTGGATGACCTCTTCGCGCCGATCCGACTCGATGTCCACGTCGATGTCGGGCTCGCCGTCGCGATCCGGGGCCAGGAACCGCTCGAACAGCAGGTTCTCCTTCACCGGGTCGATCGTCGTGATGCCCAGCGCGTAGCACACCGCCGAGTTGACGGCGCTGCCCCGGCCCTGGCACATGATGCGGCTGTCGTGGCAGAACTGCACGATCTCGTGGACGATCAGGAAGTAGCCCGGGAACTCCAGCCCCTCGATGATCGCCAGCTCGTACTCGATCTTCGCGTACGCCTCGGGGTTCGACGCCGACGGACCGTACCGTTTACGGGCGCCGAGGCGGACGAGTTCGCGTAGCCAGGTCTTCTCCGTGTGCCCGTCGGGTACGTCGAACAGCGGCAGATTCGGCGCGAGCAGCTTCAGATCGAAGGCACAGTCGGAGCCCAACTCCGCGGCGCCGGCGATGGCCCCCGGGTACTCGGGCAGCAGCAGCGCCATCTCGTCACCCGAGCGCAGATACGCACCGCCCGCCGCCAGCAGCCAACCGTCCATCTCGTCCAGGGTCCGGCGCGCGCGGATCGCCGCCAGGGTCATCGCGAGCCGTCGCTGCCGTGGGTGCGCGAAGTGGGCGCCGGTGGTGGCCACCAGACCGCCGCCCACCCCGGACGCCAAACCCGCTCCGCGCACCAGACCCGCCAGCCGGTGGTTGCGCTCGTCGTCCTCGGCGACGCCGTGGCACGTCAGCTCGACGCTCACGTTGTCGAGGCCGAACCGATCGACCAGGTCGGCGAGCGCCGTCGCCGCGGCACCGTCGGACTCGGACGCGTCCAACGCGCGTCGCACCGCCCCCTTCCGGCACCCCGTGAGGATGTGCCAGTGCCCGCCCGCCGCCTCGGTGAGCGTGTCGAGGTCGAACCGCAGCCGCCCCTTCTCCCCCGCGGCCATGTGCGCGTCGGCCATCGCGCGGGACAGCCGCCGATAGCCCTCGGGCCCCTTCGCCAGCACCAGCAGGTGGTCTCCCTCCGGATCGGCGGCGCCGGTGCGCTCGGCGTCGATGGCCAGCGACAACTCGGCGCCGAACACCGTCGGCATGCGCAACTCCCTCGCCGCCTGCATGAACCGGACCACCCCGTAGAAGCCGTTGTGGTCGGTGATCGCGAGCGCCGACAGGCCCAGCGCGTGTGCCTGCTCGACCATGTCCTCCGGTAGGGCGGCGCCGTCGAGGAAGCTGAATGCGGTGTGCGCGTGCAGTTCCGCGTACGGCACCCGCGAGACGCCGGGCACCGTCGGCGGCGGTGTGTACGGCTGACGCTTACGCGACCACCCGGGCGAATCGCCGCCGTCGCCCGGTGGGCCGCCGCCCTGCTCTCGTGCCGGGCGACCGGCGAGTACCCGTTCCATCTCCGCCCAGGTCGGCGGTCCACTGCCCCATCCCATAGCTGAATCGTACACTCATTCGATTATTTTCGAGTGTTCGATATAATGTGGTATATCCTTTTCGCGCGGACTTCGTCGGCGACACCGCGGCTCCAAACCTGGTGTACGACCGTCAGCAGCCCTAGCGTGTGCCCTGGCAATCCGCCCGAACCGATCGAGGAGCACACATGCCCGGCATCAAGGACAAGTTCGACAAGGCCTACGAGGAGAAGAGCATCGAGGAACTCGCCACCGCTCCCGTCGCCGCCCTGCAGGGCGTCTCGGATCGCCAGGCCGCCCTGCTCGAGGAGGCCTTCCACATCAAGACGGTCAAGGACCTGGGCACCAACAAGTTCTTCCTCTGGGCGCAGGCCACCGCCAAGCTCGCGGAGTAGCCGACTCGACCATCGTAGCCGCCTACAGTGGGCCCGTGACCGTCGCGAAGTCGATCCTGCTCTTCGGCGCGGCCGCGGTCCTCGAGATCGGGGGCGCCTGGCTGATGTGGCAGGGCATCCGCGAGTCGCGCGGCTGGCTGTGGGTCGGCGGCGGGGTGGTCGCCCTGGGCCTGTACGGGGCGGTCGCCACCCTGCAGCCCGACGCGAGCTTCGGCCGCATCCTCGCCGCATACGGCGGCGTCTTCATCGTGGGATCACTGGCGTGGGCGATGGTGGCCGACAGCTTCCGTCCCGACCGCTGGGACATCACCGGCGCGATGATCGCCCTCGTCGGCGTGGGCGTGATCATGTACGGGCCGCGCTAGCCGACCGCCGGCTATCCGCCGCCGTCCTCCGACGGATGCCCGGGCGGCGTCCACACCATCAGTTCGTCTGCACCCCGGAAGCCCAGCCGGCGGTACAACGGCACCGAGCGCGCCGACGGCGACAACACCACCCGCCGGTAGCCGCGCTCGGCGGCCACCGCCAGCGCCGCCTCCACGAGCGCGGCAGCCACGCCACGGCCCCGCGCCGCGGGCAGGACGAACAGGTGCCCGAGGTAGCCCCAGCTACCGGCATCCCGCCCGGGCAGCGGCATCCGGCGGTACTCGTGCAGCGTCACCATGCCGCATGTACCGCTCATCGGCGCACCCTCGAGCAGCACGGTCCGCCCGTCGGATATCCACCAGTCGCGCACGGCGGCAACGTATTCGGCGCTGCACTCGCCTACCGGATCCGACGCGAACCGCAGTGTCGCCACCAGCGCGGCGTCCAGATCCGGATCCGCCACCCGCACCCGCACCCGCACCGTCATCGCCCCTCTCCCGCGAGCACGCACACCAGGCGGGCGCGGCACCCGACTTCTCATAGAACCCTTAAACAGGCCACACCGCCACGCCACGGACGGCTCCGAGACTCCATGGGTACCGAACACGAGGAGCACCCGTGCAACAGAACCTGATATTCGCCCTGCCGTCGATGGTGGCGTTCGTGATCCTGATGGCTGTCGAATGGCTGTCGTACCGCCTGGACCCGGACAACAGGGGCAGGCCGCGACACGGCTTCTCCGGTCGCGACACGGCTACCAGCCTGTCCATCTTCGCTCTCGGCCGGATCACCAAGCCGATCATGGCGGCGGCCGCGCCGCTCGGATTCCTGGCCCTGGCGGCCTGGATCACTCCACTGCACCTGTCCTCGCACGAGTGGTGGGTGTGGGTGGCCGCATTCGTCATGGTGGACCTCTGCTACTACTGGGCCCACCGCGCCGACCATCGGATCCGCCTGATGTGGACCGCGCACAGCGTCCACCACTCGAGCGAGTACTTCAACCTCTCGACCGCGGTCCGGCTGCCCTGGCTCACCCCCGCGTCGCTGATCCGCCCGTTGTGGTTCGCGCCCGCGGTGCTGCTGGGGTTCCCCGTGTGGATGGTGCTGCTCACGCAGTCGCTCAACCTGCTCTACCAGTTTCCGATCCACACCGAACGCGTCGGCCGCCTACCCCGACCGATCGAGTTCGTGTTCAACACTCCGTCGCACCACCGCGTCCACCACGGCTCGAACAACCCGTACCTGGACAAGAACTACGCGGGCGTGTTCATCCTCTGGGACCGCATGTTCGGCAGCTACGCGGAGGAGCTCGAGCCCGTGCGGTTCGGGCTGACCACGAACATCGAGACGTACAACCCGCTGAAGGCCAACTACATCGAGCTCGCGGCGATGCTGCGCGACGTCCACCGCGCCCACACCTGGCGCGGCCGCATCGGCTACCTGCTGGCTCCGCCCGGATTCCACGAGGACAAGGACGCCACCTCCCCGGCCGACTCCGGACACAACCGCATACTGACGTCGTGACCATCAAGTCCACCGTCCTGGTCGTCGACGACGATCCCGACATCCTCGCCTCACTGCACCGCGGTCTGTCCCTTTCCGGATTCGCCGTGACCACCGCAGACAGCGGCGCCGACGCGTTGACCCGGTCCCACGCGGACCGGGTCGACGCCGTCGTGCTGGACCTGAACATGCCCGACCTCGACGGGATCGGCGTGATCACCGCGCTCCGCGCGCTCGGATCGGCCGTCCCGATCTGCGTGCTGAGCGCCCGCACCGCGATCGACGACCGGATCCGCAGCCTCGAGGTGGGCGCCGACGACTATCTGGTCAAGCCCTTCGACCTGGGCGAGCTGGTGGCACGGCTGCGGGCGCTCATCCGCCGGTCGACCGCCGCTACCACCCCGGACAGAGCCGACCCGGCACCGTCGGACCCTGAGGACGGGCTCGCCTGCGGCCCGTTGACGGTGGACGTCGCGGGCCGGCGGGCGTTCGTGGACGGCGCGGAGGTGGACCTGACCCGCCGCGAGTTCGACCTGCTCGAGACGCTACTGCGCAACCGCGGGATCGTGCTGAGCCGCCCCCGCCTGCTGGAGTTGGTGTGGGGATACGACTTCGCGGCCGACACCAACGTCGTGGACGTGTTCGTCGGCTACGTGCGCCGCAAGCTCGATGGTGCCGACGCTCCGGCGCTGATCCACACGGTACGGGGCGTGGGCTTCGTGCTGCGGCAGTCGTGAGCCTGCGCGTACGGGTCGCGGCGGCTGCGGCGGCGGGGACCACGATCATCGCGCTGGTGGTATTCGGGTGGGCGCTGGTGCACACGCGGTCGAGCAGTTACAACCAGATGGACGAGCGCCTGTCCGCGGCGTCGGCGACGCTGTCGGTGATCGACATGATCACGCAACGGGAACCCGTGGACGGCATGCTGGTGACCGCGCGGATCGGCACCCACTATCGACGCAGCGTGGGGCCTGCCATCCCGGCCGTGGCGGGCGATTACGGCTACGCCACCATCGACGGGCAGCGTTACCGCGTCCATAACCGGACGCTGCCCGTGCAGCAGCGCGTGGTGCTGTCCACTGCGCTGCCGACCGCACCCGTCGAGCACGCGATCGCCGTGCGGCGCCGGCAGATCGTGGGGCTGGCCCTCGCATCGGTCGCGGCTGCGTGGGCGCTCGCGTGGATGTTCGGCACCGTCGCCGCCGCCCCGATCCGGCGCTTGGCCACCGCGACCCGCGACTTCGATCCCGACCACCCACCCGCTCTGCCGGTCGGTGGTACCGGCGAGGTGGGCGAGCTGTCGCACACGCTGCGCCTGCTACTGACCCGGGTGTCGCAGGAGCAGACCTCGAGTGCACGCTCACTGGCCGCGTCTCGGGACTTCGCGGCCGCGGCCGCGCACGAGCTGCGCAGCCCGCTCACCGCGATGCGCACCGACCTCGAGGTCCTCGACACCATGCCGCTCGACGACGCGGCGCGCGCCGAGCTGGTGCACTCCGTGCGCCGCGCACACGACCGGATGGCAGACACCGTCACCTCGCTGGAGAGCCTCGCTCTCGGCGACCTCGTGGCCGAGTCCGACTTCGCCCCTACCGATCTCGGTGAGCTCCTCGATCGGGTCGCCGCAGACGCCGCCCGCGCGCACCCCGACGTGGTGATCGAGGTGGACGCGCCGGGCGGAACGGTGATCGACGCGCTCGCGCCGAACCTGCGCACCGCCGTACGCAACGGGATCGAGAACGCCGTGCGGCACGGCGGAGCGCGGCGAGTGGTGGTGTCCGCAGGCACGACCGACGGGACGACGGTGTCGGTCGCCGTGGACGACGACGGCGGCGGGCTCCCCCTGAGCGAGCGGGTGATCGTGTTCGAACGGTTCCGGCGCGGGAGCTCTGCGTCGACGGCGGGCTCCGGACTGGGGCTGGCGCTGGTGCGGCAGACGGCGGAGGCGCACGGTGGCGCGGCCCGGCTCGTCGACTCCGACCTCGGCGGCCTACGGCTGGAGTTGGTGCTGCCCGGTACTCACGGACGGCGCTGACGCGGTGACCCGGGAGTCAGCAGTCTGTTTCGCAGCCGATCTCGCCCCCCGGCGCGGCGCCCGGCTCGCTCCCGGGCTCGGCGCCCGGCTCGAGCCGTTGGGCGATCGCCGGCATGATCCGGGCCAGCGCGTCGATGTCAGCCGGAGACAGTGCGTCGAACACCAGGCGCCGGACCTCGTCGACGTGGCCGCGGGCGGCGGACGCAAGCGCCTCGAACCCCGCGTCGGTGAGCACGGCGCGCGCTGAACGACCGCCCGCAACCCGGGTCAGCCACCCGCGCTCGGCCAACCGGCGCAGGACATGGGACAGGCGCGACGGCGACGCGCTCACCCGGCGCGCGAGCGCCGACAGTCCGATACTGCGGCCGTCCGCCTCCGACAGCGCACCGAGCACCATGAACTCGAAGTGCGTCATGCTCGCGCCGGCCCGCAGCTGGGTGTCGAGGGCGGCCGGGAGCCGCATGGCGACGGCGATCAGAGGTCGCCATGCGGCCATCTCACCCGAGTCGAGCCAGTGCGTCGGCGGCGGGAATAACTCTTCGTCGGTCACAGTTTCCTCCCACATATACTTGAAGCTTCAACACAAGGGAGTGTCATGAACGACATGCCGGTGTTATACCTCAGCCACGGTGCACCACCACTGATCGACGACGCGACCTGGGTCGGCCAGTTGCAGGACTGGGCCACCGACCTGCCCCGGCCCCGCGCCATCCTGATCGTGTCGGCACACTGGGAGGCGGCACCACTGACGTTGTCGTCGACCACTCCGCACACACCGCTGGTGTACGACTTCTGGGGCTTCCCCGATCGGTTCTACCAGGTCACCTACGATGCACCGGTCGCTGCCGATGTCGCCGAGACACTCGCGGCCCTGATGCCGCGGGAGCACCAGCCGGTGCGGTCTGGCCGAGGCCTGGACCACGGTGCCTACGTTCCGCTCACCGTGATGTACCCGGACGCCGACGTCCCGGTGTTGCAGATGTCGCTGCCCACCCTCGATCCCGAGCGGCTGATCGAACTCGGCGCCCGGCTGCGCCCGCTGCGCGAGTCGGGGGTGCTGATCGTGGGTTCCGGCTTCACCACCCACGGCCTGCCGTTCCTCACGGATCCGCGTCCCGACGCCGCGCCGCCCGGATGGTCGGCGGAGTTCGACGCGTGGGCCGACGAGGCGTTCCGTCGTGGCGACGCCGCGAGCCTGGTCGACTTCCGGCACGCGGCACCGGGGATGCCGTACGCGCATCCCACGGTCGAGCACTTCGCGCCGCTGTTCGTGGCGCTCGGCGCGTCCAGCGACCCGGAGCAGGTGCCCACGCAGGTTATCGACAGCGGGTTCTGGATGGGTCTGGCGAAGCGGTCGATCGAACTGGTCTAGCCGCTCCGACCACGGACGTTCACGCCGGCAGGGTGTCGGTGACGGGAGTGTTCTGGGCCGCCGCGAGCGACCAGCCGTCAGCACCCCGCACGAGGACGTACATCGCCGACTCGCTGAATCCGCCCGCCTCGCCGCGGCGGCGGATCTGTGCCACGACCACCCCCGGAGCCGGACGGATGCTGTGGACGAGCTCGAACCGTGATCTCGGTGCCACGGGCCCCGGATCCATCATGCGATGGTGAATAGCGTTGAGCGGTCGGAAGCCCCGGACCACCTGCCCCTTGGGAGTGCCCCACACCACGTCGGCCGCGAAGAACGAGTCGTAGCGGTCGGCGTCGCCGGTATCGTGGCCCTCCTGGAGGGCCTGGATCAGCTCGGTGACCGCGGCGTCGGCATCGGAATCCAGCCGGTCGAGCGCTGTGGCGTTCGCATTCGTCGTCATGGCGGCGACGTTATTACCTGAACAATGGTCGAGGTCAACCCACGAGATACGACCGCCTCCGGCAGCGATGGTCGAAAGCGCGGTCCGTGCGGGTCGGCGTCGACGGAGATCGCGGATTCGAGCCGATTCGACCGAGATCCTGACCGGAGACACATTCGGCGGGCGCGTTAGCCTGGCCGGGTGACCAGCACGCCCGGACCAGCCGCCGACGCGGATATCCCCGCGTATCTCGAGCGACTCGGCATCCCGGGCCTGGCGGACGTCCACGTGCACTTCCTCCCCGAGCCGATGCAGCGCAAGGTATGGGGATTCTTCGACCGCGCCGATGTCGAGTACGGCACGGACTGGCCGATCACCTACCGGTTCGACGAGGACGAGCGGCTGCGGCGGCTGCGCTCGTTCGGAGTGCGCGCGATCCCGGCGCTGACGTACCCGCACAAACCGGGGATGGCGCAGTGGCTCAACGACTGGTGCGCCGAATTCGCTCGGCGGGTGCCGGATGCCGTGCACTGCGCCACGCTGTACCCCGAGCCGGGAGTGGGCGACTACGTCGCCGCAGCGATCGACGACGGCGCCCGGTTGCTGAAGATGCACGTGCAGGTGGGGGTCTTCGCACCCGACGATCCGCTGCTCGATCCCGCCTGGGAGGTGCTGGCGGACAAGGGCATCCCCGTGGTCATCCACGCGGGGTCGGGACCCACACCCGGCCCCTACACCGGACCCGGGCCGGTCGAGGCCACGCTGCGCAAGCACCCGTCGCTGACGCTCGTGATCGCCCACCTGGGCATGCCCGAGTACCACCGGTTCGCCGACCTCGCCGAGCGGTACGACCACGTACACCTCGACACCACCATGGCCGCAACGGATTTCACCGAACGAATGGCACCTATGCCCGCCGACTACCCGCACCGGCTCGCCGATCTCGGCGATCGCGTCGTCCTCGGCTCCGACTACCCGAACATCCCCTATCCCTACGCGCACCAGATCGAGGGGCTGGCGCGGCTCGACCTCGGCGACGAGTGGATGCGGAAGGTGCTGTGGCGCAACGGCGCCGCCCTGCTGGGACTCGAGTCCGACGGTGTCGGGCGTGCGTAGGGGCCGCCGGGCCCTCGCTGCCGCGCTGGCGGCCACCCTGGTGGCGGGCCTCGGCGCGTGCGGGTCACCGTCGATCACGACGCCCGTCCTGGCGCTGGACCGGTCGAAGGCGACCTTCCGCGAGGTGGGCGTCGACGAGACCCGAGACGACATCGCGGCGCTGGTCGCATCGGCGACGCGGATCGGTGCGAGCCTGGTACGCGGCGGCTCGGGGTCCGGGGTCGTGGTCTCGCCGTACGCGGTGCTCACGCTGCTGGCCGAGCTGCGGGCCGGCGCGGGCGGGGCGACCGCGGCGCAGCTCGACGGGCCCGACGGTGCCGACCTGTCGGCCCTGCACGACCCCGGCCGGGCGATGGCCGCGCTGATCGGGCAGGTGGAGCAGTGGTCGGGCGACCCCGGCTCGGTGAGCGCGTCGGCGCCGCCCGCCTCGCCGCTGTTCCAGGTGGGGCGGGCGCTCCTGGTTCCGTCGGCGGCGACGGTGACCCACGACTACCTCGACACCCTGTCACGCTGGTACGACACCGGCGTGTACCCGGCCGACTTCGGCGGCCCGCGGATCGATGCCGAGCTCGGCGAGTGGGCAGCGGTGAACTCTGCGAGCACATGGACCGCGACGCCGTTGCGTGTCGACACGGCGACGCGGGCGGCGCTGCTGGCCACGGCATACCTCGCGGCCGCGTGGCGGTACCCGTTCCAGCTGTCCGCCACGTCGAGCGCGCCGTTCACCGACGCCGACGGCTCGACCGCCGACGTGCCGACGATGCACGGCACCGTCCTCGCCCGGGTCGCGCGGACCGCCGGCTTCGAGGCGGTGCAGCTCGACTACGGCACCACACTGGGCCTGCAGATCGTGCTGCCGCCGCGGGGGCGCCCGCTCGACGACGTGGCGACCTCCGGCGCACTCACGGCCGCGCGCCTCGCGCTCGCGGCCGCCCCGGTCGCTGCGCACGCCGTGGCGCTGCCCCGGTGGCGGACCGTCACGTGGACGCACCTCCCCGGCTCGCTCGCCGTGTCGAGCCTGTTCGCAGGGGACGCGGACCTGCCCGGTCTGGGTACAGGCGTACACATCTCCGATGCCCGGTCCGGTGCCACGCTGACCGTGGGCGAGAAGGGCACCGCCATGGCGCAGCCGGCGGCGTCCAGCGCCCCGGCGACGCCGACCGCCGGTGTGCCTGCCGGTCCCGGCCCGGATCCGTTCGCGGTGGATCGCGCGTTCGTCTACTCCGTGGTCGACACTGCTACGGGCCTGCCGCTGCTGATCGGCACCGTCCGCACTCCCGTGACCGACTGAACCGCCGCTACTGTTGGTGCGTGACGTCGTATGTGGCTCTACTGCGCGGGATCAACGTGGGCGGCGGCAACAAGATCGCGATGGCCGAGTTGCGGAGACTCGCCACCGGCCTCGGCTACGATGCCGTGCGCACGGTGCTGGCGAGCGGCAACCTGACGTTCGAGTCACCGTCGGACGACCCCGCTGCGCTACGTGCCGAACTGGAATCAGCCCTCAGTGAACGATTCTCGTACGTCGCCACGGTGTTCGTCCTCAGCCGGGACCGACTCGCCGAACTGGCCGCCGGCTACCCCTTCCCGCCGCGGGAGGGCCACCACGACTACCTGATGATCGTCGACGATCCGGGCGTCGTCGCCGAGCTCGCGGCGATCGAGACCGCCGACGAGGTCGAGCGCACGCAGGTTGGCGACGGCTGCGTGTACTGGCAGGTCGAGCGCGGCCACACGCTCGACAGCACGGTCGGCAAGGGCACCGGAAACAGGCGGCTGGCCAAGCACCTGACCAACCGCAACATGAACACCGTGCGGAAGCTGCTGTGATCCTGTCGCAGGTCGTCGACCCGCGACTGGTGACGATCCGCCGCGGCGGGACGCTCACCGACGCAGACCATCACCTCCTCGCACTGTGGGCGGCGACCTGCGCAGAACACGTACTCCCACTGTTCGAGGCGGCCCGCCCCGACGAACCCCGGAATCGAGCGGCGATCGCCGCGGCCCGCGCCTGGACGCGCGGCGAGATGGGCATGATGGCGACCCGCGCGGCCGGCG